>JAAYSV010000011.1 GCA_012518215.1 Bacillota bacterium | reverse complement strand
TGAATTATATCCATCAGAGGAACCTCTCCCTTCGGGGAATATTTGGTAAAGCTGATACTACGAGGTTCCTCTTCCGCTTTTTATAAAAGATTTCCTCCAAAGTCCTAAAGTAAATTTACACCAACCCAATTTTGACCCTGCAAAAATAATTTTCGATTGTTTTCTGTAGATGAAACACACCCCGCGGATAGAGCTTCCTGAATCCACGCAATCCCCGCCTGACCTTACCTCCGGCCCCGGAACCCGCTCCTCACATCGATTTTACCCGTTCTTACCCCGGCAAACCAAGGAATCGCCCGGGGCTCGTTTTCACAACCCCGCCATATAAAAACCGATCCGGTGAGTAAAATATTGTTCTTGTAGAAATGGTATAATAAAAATTGAACATACTCGCTTTTTTGTTCAAAAACCTACACTATGGAAAGGATGTAATCATCGATGAAACTAAAAGGAAAAACAACAGTAGTTACCGGTGCAAGTTCCGGCATAGGTAGGGCCATAGCCATGCTCTTCGCCGAAGAAGGGGCCCATGTGGTCGTGGCAGCAAGAAGAGAAAAAAGACTGGACGAGATTGCCGCGGAAGCAAAGAAACGGGGGCAAGAAGTCCTGGCGATCCGCACGGATGTTGCATTGAAAAGCGATCTGGACAATTTGATCGAAACCACGATCAAAAAACATGGAAGGATCGATGTTCTGGTCAATAATGCCGGCGTCATGGATGATTTCTCACCGGTTGCCGATGTAACGGACGAGATGTGGGAAAAAGTCATTTCGGTAAATTTGACCGCTCCTTTCCATCTTTGCAGAAAGAGCATCCCCATCATGCTCGAACAGGGAGGTGGGGTAATAATCAATATTTCTTCCATCGCCGGCCTCCGCAGCGGTAGAGGGGGGGCGGCCTACACCGCTTCCAAGTACGGCCTGATCGGATTGACCGGGAATACCGCCTTCATGTATGCAGACAGAGGGATCAGATGCAACGTTATCTGCCCCGGAGCGGTGGAAACAGAGATAATGCACGGTTTCACGGATGTCAACGAATATGGCGCAATCAGGTGCAAATCCGGTATGGCCAATATGCCAGGAAGTGGTACCGCAGAAGAGATCGCCAGGATCGCTCTGTTTCTGGCTACCGAGGATTCAAGCTTCGTCAACGGGGTGGCCCTCGCCGCGGACGGCGGATGGACATCTTACTAGTCGAGCCTGCATCGGCAGATAAAAGGCCGCCTGTACGAAAAACCACCCCGTACCTGCGGAGATATAGAACAAAATGGAGGAATCCGGACTTTCGTATAGAACAAAAAAGCAAGATGTAAATCAAAATAATACGAGGTAAGCTACATGACTGCTCTGAAGATAATCCTTGGAATCCTGGCCGTTGTTTTTGGTCTGGTCGTCATTCTTTTTGCCGTTGCTCTCGTTTACAACCGCCTTTCCCTCCCTGAAGAAAGAATGCGTTACAATCCACTGTGGCTTTTTCCCGCCATTATTTACGAATCCCTTCTGATCAGCATATATGTCCCTTTTTTCTTCTTTGGATTCATCAGTACAAAAAGAAAATATCGGCCATCTCCGAAGCCGCCGACGATCCTGTTGCACGGCTATGGCGTAAACAAGCTATGTTTCGCCTATCTGTATCTCCGATTGAGATCGTTCGGTGATACCAGTGTGATCCCCATCAATATAGGGCCCCTCTTCACAAGTATCGAAAAACAGGCGGAAAACTTCTCAAAAAAGGTCGAGGCCATCCTGGATGCATCGGAAACTGAAAAGGTAAATATCATCGCCCACAGCCAGGGCGGTCTGATTTCCCGCTATTACCTTCAATTTTTGCAAGGTGACAAAAAAGTTGACAGGCTCGTTACCATCGGGACACCCCATCATGGTACGATGATCGCCCATCTGGGGGTAGGAAAAAACGCCCATGAAATGCGGCCCGGAAGCAATTTTTTGCAGAAACTCAACCACAATCCGGATCTGGGAAAAACTTCCCTCCTGTCCATCTACTCCCCTGCCGATACATTTATATGGCCGGCTCATTCCCCGGCCCCGCCCCGGGGAAGCAGTTACATCACCATTCCCCTGGGGCATATGAGCCTTTTATTTTCGGCCCGTGTTCTGCAGGTCGCAAAAAAATTCCTGGATTCTTCCACCGGCCAGGCCCATGGACGTTAGAACGGCAACGACTTCCCCCCGGTTGAAGCTTGGGGCAGGATAACACATCCGCCCTGTCCTCCAGCCGGCATTCAGTCGTGAAGATCCAGATGGGTGGTCACGCGATGGTTGAATTTTTCTTCCAGGCTGTCCTGCACCCGGTGAACAATCTCGTGTGCCCGATGAAGAGTAGTGTTGCTGTCAACTTTGATGTGCAGGGAGATATATTTGCGCATGCCGTAATCATGCACTTCCAGATCGTGCACACCCATAACCCCTTCTATCTTCAATGCTTCCCTTTCAAGGCGCCCCAGCAATTCAGCAGGAGGCGAGACACCGATGATCTTGTTTACGGCACGATAAGCAATCTCCGCACCGGTATAGATGATGAAGCCGGCTATACAGAAAGCGCCCACGGCATCAAGCCAGCCAATCCTGAAATAGCTGCCCAGAACCGCCGCCACCACCAGAAGTGAAGTGAAAGCATCGCTGCGATGATGCCATGCATCGGCCAGCAAAGCCTCCGATTCGATCAACCGGCCAAGGTTTGCGGTAAACCGATACATCAACTCCTTCAGAAATACCGAAAAAACAGCCACGATGACAGCCAACAAACTTGGGCGCATTGAAACACCGGAAAGAAGGCGCCGGTAAGCATCGATGATGAATCCAATCCCCACTCCGATCAGGGCCATGGCGATGATCAATCCCACCAGGTACTCGATCCGGCCATGCCCGTAAGGGTGCTTCTGATCCGGTTCCTTGCTTGAAAGTTTGAAACCGATGATGATCACAGCGGAAGTGAGGATGTCGGAGGCGGTATGCACGGCATTGGCCAGAAGCGAAGCACTGCCGACAGCCAACCCGATAGTAAACTTCAACAGGGCCAGGACAGCATTGCCAGCAATACTGGACCAGCCACCGATATATCCGATTCGCAACCTTTCTTCAGGCTGACCGATATCCCGATCACCGATCAGAATACGATCAAATGCTGTCAGTAATTTTTTCCCGTCAGGAGCTTCTTTCATGGAAATATGCTTTCACTCCCCGGCAGCCGGCTGAAATGGAATGGCTCGGCCATCCGCCAGGTTCGGATAAAACACCTGGAAGAACCTGATCCGGCCGCCTCATCGGTTTTCTTGCTACTTACTATACTATGCACCGGCAGAAGGATTCAACCCCTGCAAATTGCAGGATGGCATGCTTGTTTCCGAACCTGAAACCAAACAATCGGGCATCTTGCAGCCGGATCGGGATATACCGAAAACGGGGACAGGGAACCATGAAAATGCGGGTATCCCTGCCCCCCTCTATCCACTGCCTGCCAGTTTTTCAGAGATAATATCTTACCCGGTTTCTGGATCGTTTCGCCGTTCGTATAGCCTTGAGAAGCTCGCTGCTGACGTTTTTCTTGGGAATAAAACCGAAGGCCCCGGCCTGTTCAGTGGCGCTGATGTAGCCTTCCTCTTCATACTGGCTCAAAATCAGAACCCTGATATCCTTGCACCTTTTACTGATCTGTTTCATCGCCTCGATGCCATTCAATTCCGGCATAACAATATCCATCAGCACCACATGCGGCAACAGCCGATCTATCTTTTCTATCGCATCCTTGCCATCCACGGCTTCCCCAACGATGAGCATGTCTTTTTGCAAACTCAGGAAAGCGCAAATTCCTTCCCTGAACATGGCATGATCGTCCACCACGAGCACCCGGATCTTCCCGGCAATCCTGTCCAGCAGGTCCTTGATAGCCACCGCCAACTCGTGGAGGGGTATGGGGCGGCAAAAATAATCATCGGCATCCAATCTCAATCCTTCTTCCCTTCTCCAACCCCCACCGTCAAGCCGTTCTTCGGGAGGAAGATCCACCACCACCAGGGGCAGGTCCCGGCTCGCCATCCTGTTCTTGAGCCATCGGTGAAATTTGAAAATATCCCCGCGAGGCGTTATGGCACCAAGAATAACCAGTTGCAGTTTCCTGGTTTCCACAGCTTTCTGCGCCTTTTCTCTATCACAGGCAATAAATACGTTGCAGCGCCTCTTCTCGAGTTCCTCCCGGAGACCGGTAATGAACTTCTGATCCTGGTCAACAATGAGAACATTCCTTTTCATTTTACCATCCCACCTTTCCTCCGGTTTTCGTAATTTGAAACCTTGCTATTCCCGAGAAAACATTCTGTCACGGGCATCTGTTTCCAGGCATGATGCCTGCAACCATATTACACATTTTTTCAGGTTCTGAATCGGGGAATAACCGCCACAACAGTGGTGCCTTCCCCCGGCCGTGACTGTACCGAACAATTCCCCCCGATCAGTTTCAACCTTTCCTTGGCGATGATCAATCCCAGGCCATGCCTTTTTTTCTGTGTGTTGATCTGCCCGATCCTCGAGACATCGAATCCGATGCCATCATCCCGTATACAAAGTTCCAGGTGATCATTTTTCTTCTGCAAAGAAATGACCACATTCCGTGCCCGGGAATGCTGAACGATATTCCCGATGATCCCCTGTACCCATCGAAAAAGGTTGATCTCGTCTTCCGGTGAAAAGGACCCGGGATCCTCGATGATATCAAAGGAAACATTGACGTCCAATGGCGCAAGGTTTGATTCCGCATAATGGCGAATAGCCGCTATAAACCCGAGGGAATCCAGCAAAGTTGGGCGCAAATCAGAAATAATGCGGTTAACCTCGTCGTTTATCTGCACTGCCGTATCATGAATTTTCCCCAACATCTGCATGAATTTCCGATCCTGCAGGCCGATCATCTCCGCCATTCCACTCAGCGTTTTCAATTGAAGGGTCAGGGCAGCAAGCATCTGGCTTGTTTCATCATGCAGCTCCTGTGAAATTCTTTTCTTCTCCCTCTCCTGCACGGTGATGACCTGACGGGCCACATCACGGTACCTCTCTCTATTTTCCTGCAGCTTCCTGTGCAGTCGGAAATGTCCGATGGCCAGCCCGAGCAGTTCGCCGATGGAATTCAAAAGATGCATATCTCTTTCTGCAAAATGCTGCTTCCGGGGACTTCCGCAGTTCAAAACACCCAGAACCCTCTCCCTGAAACGGAGGGGAATACTGATAAAAGCCCGTATCCCTTCTTTCCTGATCAGCTCCCTGTACATGACATCGGGTTCCCCCAGGATGTCATCAAGTAGGACAGCTTCCCCGGTTGAGACTACGTTTCCATTTATTCCTTGACCCGGTTCCGGCGAAACTTTCCCGGCAAATTCCTCGGATAGACCCAGGTAAATATGATAGGCCAAATGTCTGTCTCGATCATCAAGGAGCATAACACCGCCACAGTTTGCCCCCACAAAATCGAGGGCGGTCTCCAATCCTTTCCTCAGGACAGGTTCAAGGTCATGCGATCCGCTCACCGTAGAGATTATCTGGCTCAAGGCTATCAGCGATTCCATGGATTTGTTCTCGTCATGCATACCGGGCATGGGGATATTCAACAGGGAAACCCCGGTTCTTCCGGTATTGTAAGGGGGCAAAGCTGCTTGCAACCGTTTTTTTTCCGTGACCATTTTTTTCTGACCTCCTCCCGTTCCGAACAGGATTCTTGAAAGGACTGGCAATATAATCTGAATATTCCCAATTTACTGTCATTATACTCTGTCAACTGAAATGTGTCAATCAAAAATGCTTGCGGCTCGCCGATTGATTCTCCCGAACAATGCTTCCGGACACCGGGCCGGATTGCCGAACCCCTGCCCGGGCAAACCGGGCAGGATATTGGCTGTGGCAGGTTGAATATATCTATTGAACCCTTGAATCGAAGATCTTCAAACGGTAGTTATTTTTTGTATAAGTGGGGGATAGCTTGTGGTTAAAAGGAATCTTTACCGCCGCGAGGTCAAAAATGCCATACCCGCTCTGGTTGATAACAGGGGCATGTTCAATTTCGGCACATACAATCAACCCATACCCGGAATAAACATGCTGGATGCAAAAAATCCTCTGGGTTTCCCGGCTCCACGGTGGTACAAAAAATTCAGGCTGAAAGAATGGGAGGCTTTTCAGGCCGGAAACAAAGACATCTTCATCTTTGGAGCCGTTTACAATGCCAAGGTGAACGGATATGTTCTGCTGGCGGTATATGATCTACGCAATGAGATATTTTACAATTATGAAAAGATAATGCCCAGTTTCAAAATCAAAAACGCCTCCGGCCTTTTCAACAGCGTCTCCGTGGGCCGGGCCAGAAACTATTACCTGGCAGTCAGGAACAATCTGGAAAAGGGGGAAATCACCGTGGAAGGGGAGATAGGCCCACAGGGTGATCTACCGGTTACGAGGCTGCATCTGAAGGCGTACCACGAAGGTGAACCGATCGTGATCTGCCAACCATTTGCCCCCAACAGAGCACTTTATTCGCACAAGAACTTGATGGCGATGGAAGGATTTATCGCCATGGGTAACGAAAAAAATGAATTTGGCAGGGACAATTCCCGCCTGGTTCTGGATGATCATAAAGGGTACTATCCCTACGAGATGAAATACGATTGGGTTACCGGTTTCGCCAGGGACAATGAAGGGAACGACTACGGTTTCAATTTGACCGACAACCAGATCCTGAATCATGAAAAATACAATGAGAATTGCCTCTGGGTCAACGGAAAAATGAATGTGTTGCCTCCGATCAAGGTGAAAAGATATCATGAAAGGGAAGAAAAGTGGCATATCACAGACAATTATGGGATGGTGGACCTCTGGTTTTACCCGGAGCCAAAAGCATTCAAGGTAGTCAAACTCAACCTGCTGGCAGTTCGCTCCGATTACGAGGCCCCGATGGGCAGATTCAAGGGATTTTTTCAGCTGGAAGATAGCAAGATAATTGTAGAAAATTGTTTCGGCATGGGTGAAAAAAAGAAAATCAGGGCCTGATCGTCTGCGCCTCTGCAGCGACCGGGCCTGGCAATAAATCGATTGAGCAGGTTGTACAGACCACGATGCCAGTTACTGCTACAGCAGCCCATCAATGCAAATGCATACATAAAAATGGAGGTGCCAATTTTGAACTTTGAAAGGTTGTTCGAACCGGGTGAAATAGGAACTTGTTGGGTCAAAAATCGCATCATCATGGCCCCGATGGGCAATATCAACATGGCGGATCCGATAGGGAGGCCGCTTACAAAGATGATCGATTATTTCGCAGAAAGGGCCAGGGGCGGGGCCGGCCTTCTGATCACCGGCCTTATCCCGATATCACACGGGATCGATCCCACCGTCTCGGAAGATAACGATACCACCTACTTCCCGCGCATAGATGGTTCCTCGCGGACCAGGCTTTCCGGATGGAGGGACCTGGCCGCGGCGGTACATTCCTTTGACGCCAAGATTTTTATCCAGCTGACCGCCGGTTTGGGGCGGGTAGGCTCACCCGAGGTGGCATTGAAAGGAAAGATCCTGAAATCGGCCTCGGTGAATCGAAACTTCTACGTGCCCCAGCTTCCTCATATCCCCTTCACCGATCGGCAGATCAAAAAGATCATCAAAAATACGGGCCAGGGCGCTGTCAACGCCATGGTTTCCGGATTTGATGGCGTACAACTTCATGGCCACGAGGGCTACCTGATGGATCAGCTAACTTCGTTGCCCTGGAACAGAAGAAAGCTGGGACGCTACAGGAATAGATTTCAATTTGGCATCGATTCCGTAAAGGAGATCAAGCGGCTCTGCGGCAAGGATTTCCCCGTAATATACCGCATGGACCTGACCCAGGCATTGCAACATTCCTATGGGGACAGGATTTTTAAACGCAATTTCAGGGGAAAAGAACGTGTTATCAGTGAAGGGCTCGCATTCTGCAAAGCACTGTGGGAGGCCGGGGTCGATGCTTTTGATGTGGACAAGGGCTGCTATGATAACTGGTTCTACCCGCACCCACCGGCTTATTTTGTCGATAAGCCCTACGTGGATGAAATTGCCCTGGCCCTGAAGGAATTCTTTGTTCGGGAAAATATTCCCGCCAAGGTAATTGCCGTGGGCAAGATGGGCAAGCCCGAAGTGGCAGAAAGTGTACTGGCCGAAAACAAAGCCGATTTCGTCATGCTCGGACGCCCCCTTCTCGCCGATCCTTACTGGCCACAGAAAGTCAGGGAAGGGCGCACAAGGGAGATCATTCACTGTATAGGTGACCAGGAAGGCTGTATTCAATCATTCATCCTGGGGGGACATCCATGCTGCACCGTCAACCCCTATGCCGGATTCGAGGATACCAAGAAATTGGTAAAAACCAATTTGCGCAAAAGGGTCGCCGTGGTCGGAGCAGGCCCCGGGGGCTGCGAGGCAGCCAGAACGGCATTTCTGAGGGGCCATGACGTAACTCTCTTCGAGAAGGAATCATATGTGGGAGGCCAACTTTACCTGAGCGGCAAATTGAAGATCAAGCACGACGTCGCCAGATACATCGAGAACCTCCAGTACCAGATGGAACAGTATTCCAGGGAGGGGCTTGAAATCCGTTATCAGACCGAAGCCGGAGTGGAAATGTTGCAGGATTTCGATGTGGTGATCTGCAGTACCGGATTGAAACCCCTGATCCCCCCGCTGGAAGGGCTGGAGAAGACAGCATACCGGGAGGCACGCGAACTGTTGAAGGATGGTTTTGCACTGCCCGAACAGGCGCGCCGCGTGACGGTGGTCGGCGGTGGGCTGGTCGGCTGCGAAGTTGCTTACTCGCTGGCCTACGAGAAAGGCCTCGAGGTTACCGTGGTCGAGATGCTGCCCGAGCTGATGGAGGGGGTTGTCCATGCCAACCGGGGGATGATGCTCTGGCTGATGATGGGTGCCGGAGCACCAACGGATCGCCACGAAGATCGTCTCAAAAACCCCGTGAAAGTCTACAATGCCTCGAAGGTGTTTCGTATTTCGGAGAATAAAGTCCATATCCGGGCCAACCGCAGGCGGCCGGATCCTTACACACCGTGGACAACATTGATCCCCAGGAATGTACACAATCCGTTTGCCCGGAAACTGAACCCCGATGACACCGAAGAGATAATCATAGACACGGATTTTATAATCTTCTCCACCGGTGGACAGTCCGAAAAGACACTTTACGAGAACCTCATACGCAATGCCGATTCGAGAGAGATTTACTGCATCGGTGATGCCCGGGAACCGGCCCGGGCCTGGGAGGCGATCACCGAAGCCAACGATGTGGCCCGGCATATCTGAAAACATTCGGGCACGGTAGAATTTTTTTACCCCCTTCCGGACGGAAGGGGGTTTTTCACAGTCCGATCATCGCTTGCGAGCTCTGTTCATGTTCAGTGCAGCCCGTACCTGCGAGGAAAGGCTGACGGCAAATACATTTTTCATGAACTTGCGAGCAAACCCGAGCATCTGGCCAATCCTTGCAAATCCGGCAGGATCGGCCTCAAACAGGGGCGCATACTTTACATCAAGGAAATCCAGATAACGCTGGAAGGAGCGAAGCCTGCGCAAAAAATTATCGTACTTCCTGAACCGGGGACGGGTCCAGGAGAGTTCGCTCGCAGCACAGACACGGGGAAAACTCAAATAGTCTATCTGCTCCCTGTCCTCAATAAATTCAGTCCACAAAGGAGTTTCGACACCCATGATCTTCTGCCGGAATTCATCTTTTACTCCTTCCGGAACGGGTTCAAATTCGTAGACAGCTCTCAAACTGTGCATGGCATGGGGATAATCAAGATACAACGGGGTAAACCTGGAGACGATGGTCTCCCTGCCCCTGTTGATCTCCCCTGCAACCCTACGCGGTATCACCCCGTCAGACCAGTAATGGCAGACAGCCCGCTCGTCCAGAAAACCACTGTAGATACTCTCATTCCAGACGATGGCCTTCTTCCCCTTGCCATTCAGATACTCGATGATCCTGTTGGTAAAATACCCCTGCAGTTCTTCCAGGTCAGTCAGCCCCTCCCTGCTCATGGCCTTCTGGCAGTGAGGGCAGGCAGCCCAGTGGCTTTTTTCGGCTTCATCCCCGCCGATGTGGATGTAGGGCGATGGAAAAAGGTCTGTTATCTCATCGAGCACCCCGAATATAAACTCGTAGGTGGTCTCCTTTCCGGCACAGGCGATGTCACTCTTGATGCCAAACGAAGTGGCCACCGGAATCTGCTTCCCGTCGCAACCGAGCTCCGGATAGCTGGCAATGGCCGATGTAAAATGCCCGGGCATTTCGATCTCGGGGATGACGGTCATGAAATGCTCGGCGGCATATTCAACAATCTCCGTCAGATCCTCCCGGGTAAGATAACCGCCGTGGGGAGTACGATCCCCCAGCGTCTGATCCCGCCTGGAACCCGTGGTGACCAGGTTGGGATATTTTTTTATCTCCACCCTCCAGCCCTGGTCATCGGTAAGGTGAAGATGAAAGACGTTCAATTTATGTAGCGAGAGCAGTTCTATCAGTCTCAGGATCTCTTCCCGGCCAAAAAAATGCCTGACGATATCGAGCATGTAACCCCGGTGGCGAAAACGAGGATGATCGTCGATTTTCAAGGCCGGAATTACACCTTTCTTCTCCCGGTAGCGATCAAAAATAATCTGTTTCAGGGATTGCACCCCGTAAAACAAACCCCGATCACCGTTCGCCCTGACCGAAATACACTTTTCTTCAACCTCGAGACTGTATCCTTCATCATTTTCAATACGCTGATCGACGATAAATTCCACCGTTCCTGCAACACGTCCATCATTTTTGATCCCGACACCCTTCAGGAATTCAAGCAAATTCCTTGCTGCCAGCAGGTCATGCCCGCCGTCAACTATCCTGATGCGATCAGTCATGATGAAGGGCTTTGCATTTTCATCCACGGTGATGCTGTTCGGTTGAGGAATGATATTGATTTTCACTGTCTATCGCTGCCCCCTTTCCGGACAATAAAATCCTCACGATGCTGTACTCATTTTATATCATAAATGATTGTCATTCAAAGGCATGATTTGCAGCCCCGGAATTGGTGGCGGTGAATTGCGGGCTCTCACCCGGAGAGAAATATCTCATCAAAACCTTGCTTCCTGTTCAGATGGCAACGTCTGGCTGCAAGCCGGATCGGGGCCGAAACATAACTCCGTGCAGTACAGGCCCGACTGCAGAAACCATCAAGAAAGGGGGGATTGTATGTATCATGCCCCGCTGAACGGCACGGGTATCTTGTCGTATTGCAAAACTTGCTTGATAATCCATACTACTGCCGGCGTGATATATTTGATATCGGGAATTTCCCCACTGGATACCGCGTTGCTGGAGATAAAATCGGCAAAATCGGGGTTGCTTCTCATTTTCATGGTCATGTTGTTGTTCTTGAACGAGAATTCGAAGTGCTGTGTTGCCGCCGTATTGATCGGCTTCACGGTTACAACAAGCTTATCATCCTGCCAGTAGCAGTAACTCCACAACCGGTAAGGGTAACCGCATCTTTCAATATCCGAGAAACGGGGTTCCCCATCCATGCCGCTTCTGATATGGATTTTGCTGTCCCCTTCCTGCCATGTGATGATGCAGACATCCTCCTCGAACTTGAAGACAAGATCATCCATACTCTCATGCGGCCTCCGGGCAAAACTGACATTGACGGCCGTCGGCATAACCGACAACGGTGCATTGATCAGCCCGGTAAAACCTTTTGCCAGCTTGTTCATGTTATAGACCTTGCCGTCAATATCCCTTTCCAGTGGATTTCTTGCAGAGACAGGTATATCCACCCTGTTCCTCTCCTCCAGAAAATCGTTCAAGGACTCCCATGAACCTTTGTCCGCAGCGGTTTCAAATGCCAGGGGGAAATATTTTTCAAATATCTCGTTCTGGATCTCCTCTTCCAGTGTGCAACCGGTAATAGCCACCACGGCATCATGCTGCGGGAAAATTATCCCGAACTGTCCCAACATACCGGCCATTCTGTAACTGCCGTCATCGTTGACCCAGAACAGGTAGCCGTACCCGAGGTCCTCATCCGTTTTCACCTTGAACTTGCCTGCAGTCAAGGCCCATGCTTCCGGGATCACCTGCTTGCCATCATATTGCCCCCGGTCGAGATAACATTGGCATATCTTGGCGATATCCATGGTTCTGAGATAGATACCGGTGCCACCGACACAAAAACCCCTGGCATCCGTTTCCCAGAACGGCTTTTCAATGCCCAGAGGTTCAAACAAACGGGGCATCAGATAATCCACCAGGGACTCACCCGCTACTTTTGTTACCGCCGCCCCCAGCATGTACGTATCATCGTTGCTGTAGTAAAAACCTTCGTCCTTGCGGAAAGGTGCCTTCATGAACATTTCGGCATAGTCCCCTTTGGACATATCACGCACAAAGCTGAATTTCTTCCCGCTGTTCATGGTTAGAAGGGATTCTATGGTCAACTTTTCCCATTTCGGGTCATCCTTGTATTCGTATTCCGCGAACAGATCGGTTAACTTTGTATCAAGAGCCAACTTGCCTTCATCGATGGCAAACCCCACCGCGGTGCTGACGATGCTCTTGGTCAGTGAAAACATCATGTGCGGGATTTCTGCCGCATAGGGATACGCGTAGGACTCAAGCAGAACCTGGCCATGGCGCATGATGACCATGCTGTGGTTCTCCACACCCGCATCCGATATTTCTTGCAAAAATTTCAGTACGCAAGCGGGGTCTACCCCATCTTTCTTTTCATTCATTGGCTCGTCTCCAGTTGGATCGTGTACTTCATCTGCTTCAACTATCACGGGTAGCCCGACAGGCATCAGAAACAGACAGGATAATAACAACCATGCCAGAAATTTGTTTTTCTTCATCTTCACAGTCCTTCGATCAGATAGATGCAGGAACCGCATGGGTATGGACATGAGTAGCGGCAAGCCCCATTCAGGGGCCTAGATCCCCCCGCTCGCTCCGTGCACCGCCATACTATTTTCTTTCGTTATCGCCCGGAAAAATCCTGCTTGAAAATGCCATCTACTTTCAGATTATGCCGGCAGCAATCTGCGGATGACAATTAACATATCTTTAGCTGTTTGCCAAGAATACAAAACGTGTTCATCCCACGGCTAAAACCACAAGTCTTGATAAACATCGGAACATCAATCATGGATTTCCAATCCGTTTGTCGGAGGTTCGAATCTTTCCCAGGCACGCCACCTTAAATGGAGGTCGAAACACTTACTTGGTGGTGCAGGAGTTATATTACCGGCCCGCAATTTGACCCTGATATATACCCAGAATGAACTAGACATTTTATAATGGGATATCATTCTTCTTTTTCTGGCGTATCTTCTAGTTGAGCATGGCCACCAATGCAATGGAAGTCCCTTTGCAATTGCATTTTTCCCGGATTATTCTGTTGATTGTTTTTTCATTTCTCTTAGTTTCATCACGTTGATCATCGGCATTTTCAGGGGAGGGGTGAATCCGGACTGAGATGTTACGTTTATTAAGTATGCCCTCGATAAATGCGATAGGGTGATCAGGCCGTTTATCTCAAGCATCTCCATGAATCTTTCTTCAGAAAGATGTTTTGATTCGCAGCCAAAGGCACCTTCCATAACCAGTTCAACCTTGAACAGTATTCTTCTTTTAATTTTTGCCCTGGCCTTGACCATAAACTCAATAATCCCAAGCAATTTTTCTTCACTTCGCTGAACATCGTTAACATTATATTCAAAATCAAACGAAAGCACGGCCTGCTGATCTTTCTTGTTGACCTGGCGCGTTTCCAGGTTAAAGTTTTTTACCCTGTTGCCAATAAAAATAAAGTCCGATGATACATCCTTATCTTTCATTACCCCACCGCCACATCAGGATAGTAAATTATTTGACCCTGTTTTTCGTTCAAAGAACTAACCGGAATTTCTTCAATATTCTCTTCAAGCGAAATTATTAATTTTAAGCCAAGCTTCTGTGATACCTTCCAAAGTTGCTCCACAGAATAGTTATAGTCACCACTTTCAAGTTTTGAAACCATGGCTTGAGTTACACCAAGTTTATTGGCAAGTTGAGTTTGTGAAAGGTTCTTTCCAATTCTATGATCGAAGATAGCGGTGGAAATCTTGTAATAAATATCGTAGAGCCCCTCATTCATACGATCTTTTTCACCAAAAAAACTGTAGAATGTGTCCCAAGCATCAGGCAACTGCTGAACATCAAACATCAGTCAAAACCTCCTTCAACCTGCTCAAAGCAATTGTAATGGCAGCACTGTAACTTTCCTTACTTTTTCTTTTACCACTTTTCTTTTCTTCAAATGGATATAACAAAACAGCGTATTCCAATCCTTTATATTCAATGAAACAGAAAAGAATTCTTATGTTCTTCCGGGCTTTGAACTTGGCCACATACAATTCAACATCAACATGTTTCAAAAGTTCAAACCAATTTCCCCTACGTATACAAAGTTCATGGTGCTCCTCCAGGTATTTTAACCTTTGCCTGTATAAACCGCTAAATTTGTCCCTGAAACCGCTTCTTTCAATCAATTCCTTCAAGTCATTTTCGTATTTTGGGTGTTCTTTGATATAGGAACACCTGAATTCCTCGGGATACAAAACGTTTTTCACAATCACCATTTGAAACTTTCACATCCATTATATTACCCATAGGTTATATATGCAATACATTATTTTAGAAAATAACCTATAAGTAATATATTTCATTATACCAACCTTCTCCAACTGGATATCATAGAGCATGTTATATTACCACATATTTCTTCCAGCCATGCGACTCTGTCTCACCTTTTCCCCATGCACCATACGGTGAATTAACATCTCTTTAGCCTTCGGGCGCAATACCACTCGGTCAATTTCAATTACCCTTTAATTGCCACCGAAAGTAATTCCATCAACTGTAAATGGTGCTGTTCGAATAACCAAATTTGTAGCTTCAAAATAATTAGTAGTATCCATCCACTTTTCTACTCCACTGCAGATTTCTTCACAAAATTTCCCTACATTTAAAACAAGTCTATTTTTACCGCTATAATAGTTTTTTGATAAAAAATTAAGATGCGAACTGTTCCAAGAAAACTCAAAGTTATTTAATACGTCTCTAGCACTTTGCCCATCAATAATAGTTGAACCTTCATGCAACATTGCACATCTTAATGCATATAAATCATCTCCACTTAAAAATACAAATTCCTCTTTTTCCGAACCCACCCTTTTTACATATGTATCTCTCAGATATTTGTCAAACCAATTTACATACCTTTTCCGTGAGGTCATATTTTCCTTATCAATTTTTCCACATATGTCTGGTAGAGTAATAGCGATAAACAGCGCACCATGCCAATTTTCTGATTCCAATGCTTTTCTAACAGATTCAACCAAACTCTTCATGCCTAAACATCCCCTTTTTAATTGTCCGCAACTCAATAACCGAAGCAACAATCACTGATTTAATATCTTTAATCAAGTAGGCCTACTTCCTGCGAAATTCTACTCGATCTAGATCACCGCTTCGATCAAGGCGAAACCGGCTCAATATCGGCAGTAACCTTTTTGCGCAGGCCTCGTGACTTGTTTGAATAATATCCGCAATACTCCAGTTATTCTTCATTTACTTGCATCAATTTCTTTGAACAACCCGAAAACCTCACGCACAAATTCAAAATCTTCTTCCGTCCAATTTCGTTCCTTGACAGGGTGCATCACCGCATTGCGAATCCGGTTTAGACGTGCAAAATCACTTTCGAGCTGTTTGCGGTTTGAAGTGTACCTGGCTGGAACATTATTTTTGAACAAAGCCCATTTTTTTAAGATGATAGTTGCCAAATCAATGAGGCTCGTGTAGGCATATGGAAACCCGCATGGTTCTTCATCCTCTTCCCGAAGTGAAGCGCATTTTTTTCGAATTTTAACAGGGATACCTTTACGCCACCAACAGGATTCATCCGTTCCAAATTCTCTCTGCAAGATATTGCTAACCAATTCATGGATTATAATTTCTGTCTCGGATACGTACTCGTACATATCGCCGGCAAAAGTACGGCGGTTGCGTAATTTAATGAATAAATATAATTCCTCGGGACATAACTCGTTCTCGACAAGTAGGAGGTTTCTATCTTGGTAATTAGCGTTTACGGCCTGCTGTAATATTTCTCGCTTCTCGGGCGACCAGGAAAAAAATAAATCCGACAGACGAAGCGAGCCTTCACCGACTTGCGTACGAAGATATTGTATAACCGTACTGGCCGAAATTCCCATTTCCTTGGCAATCAGGGATGGGTATAAACCATCTTTTAATAGTCTTTCTGCTTCATTCTTACGCGCCATTTCTTACCTTTCCTGGCAAGCGAACAATTAAAAAGTAACACAAGACAAGCCATACCAAATCTATACCCTATGTTAAATATCCTGATCTTCTGTCTTGCCATTTTCAATTCTAATTCTTGCACCAAGGTCCAGGTCGGCAAGTATTTGTTCAAGTTCAGCCTGGAAATTATCGGCCTGCCGCTCCTCAACAGTAACAACAAAAGATACATGGGCCCGTAAGCCGCTGCCGTTGCGCAGCTTCGGGATTACCTTTATGCCGACACGGTTCCATACTTCCAGGGGTATTTCACCCGAAATATGGAAGGTACGCTTCGCACCGGGCGGTAAGGGGTCAACGGGCGGATCAGGGACTGGCCCCGGCTCTATTGGCGGTGATGGTCCTGGCTCAGGCGGCAGTATAGTTTCGCCGCCAGGTTCGGGAGATGCCTTCAAGTCATTGGCTTTGTCCTTGGACAATAGAAACACCTGATGTTCAAAACTGACCTCCTCCGGTCCAATTTGTTCGGCAAACCAGATCCGCCCATAGCTGCCATCTGGCTTCCGATCCGAAGCCAGACCAAAGTTGCCCCGCTCCACAAACTCAATAATTTTTTGCCGCAGGGTTGCATCCGGATCGGGCAACCGGATCAACGAACCATCAAGAAAACTTTTCCGCAGGCTAGATAGAGGCCAGGCGCCGGAATCCCTCAAGGCAGGGGGCCAATTGCGTTCAATGTAACCCGCTCCCACAGAAACACTCAACAAGCCTTCGGATTTTAGCGCTGTGATCACGCGGCCCGCCAAAGTTTCTCCACTGCTGGAATGGCCCGCCCCAAGGTCTATGACTCTGAGCCAGTCTTCCTCGTTTCGATCAAGAATTACAGCATAACGATAGCCGCCCCAGACCTCGTCTTCGGCGGCAGCCCCGGCTGCCGCTACATTTCCCTGGATATCCGCCAGGTCGGAACGGTCGAATTCACCACTTATTGTGCCCTCGGTAATTTCCTTTTGAACTGTTTTCCAGGCCAGCCATAGCTCTACCTTTTCTTGCAATTCACGTCCCGGCTTTTTCAGGCACCAGACCAGAGCGGCCGGGTAAAGCCGATCCGAATTGCCGCGTTGCCTGGTCCATTCCGCGATCTGTTTCCGTATGGACCCGTTCCCGGTCCATTCCGATATCGGGTCAACAACCGCCAGGGTTAACCTGGGCGTATCCTGCACCGTGGCGCTGTCGGAGGGGAACCATACCAGTGGAATATCTGCCCCCCGTTCAAATTCCTTCCTGACCAGGGTACGCATGGCAGGCACAATATCCGTTTCCCTGTCCAGTGAGGCACGCCGGTCATTGACCACTTTTTTCAAAGTTGGCTGATAACTGATCCGAAAACCATCGGTGCCGACACGGCGGAAAAAGTATGATTTGCTTTCCAGTGCAAAGGCAGCATTATCCACGGAAGATGTATCCACCCGCGGCTCCCCAAGTGCAAAGCGCAGTTCTGGTAGATGAGCCATCTTGTCCACCTGTCCGCCCGTGGATTCAAAAAATATCGCCGTGCCGACCCGCCGATGAATATTGCGTAACGGCCCACTGGTATCAGCATCGAGTGCCCGGGCGTGGGAATGATCGCCGGCGATATCCGAATCTATAGCGGCAACCAACCGTGATTCGCCCAACTGCCCCAGCACCACACTGCGAAAATCCGGCACCTCCAGGGGGGCAGACCCAAGGGTGATCAGCGGCTCACGCCGAGCTTCACGGAAGCCTGTCCGATATGCCCAGGAGATCCACTGCGCCAGCATGGCCAGAGTGCCGCGGGTCTGTTGATACTGTGAAAGGGCCTGCCATTTACGTTGGAAAACAGATAGCGCTGCCGGGTGAAAGGGGAAACAAGCCTCGAACCGACCCTGCAGGAATTCCCTGGCCCTGGTCTCGGTAACGGCGCTATCCACGGCAGTCCATTCATGAGGTAGCTGTGCCCGACGCTCGAAGCACCATTCGGCATATTTTCTGGATACATTTCTGCGAATCCGCTCGCTGCCCAGATCATCAAAAAGTCGGCGCCGCACCACTTCACTGATTTCAGTCTCATCATTGGCAATCAGATCCTTGGCCACGCGTCTTACCACCTTGGTAATCTTCTCTTGCCATTGCATATCCCAGTCAGTCATTTCTACCTGACTGCGAGGCAGACTGATCACAGCAACGCAATTGGCGATGCCGGTAGCGGCCACCGTCAGGTTCTGGACAAAAGAATGGAAAGGATCGGCCATCTCCCGGTAACGGTTCAGGAAATTCAGCACCTCGTCAAAGAGTATCAGCACCGGTCCACCCGCGGCTTTGAATACCCTGCCCAGAGCTTCAGTTCCCGGTGGGGTTGTCCGAGCTGCCGGACCGAGTTCACCAACCCCGGCTTCCCCGGCGAGCTGGTAAGCCAGATCGATCCAGGGCGTCTCGAGGCCCTCCCGGGGATCCCAGGCGTTGCCCACAAAGGCCGCTACCCGTGCCCCGGGCATCCTGCTCAAGCCAGCTTCTTTCATCAAATCGGCCACACCCGGATATTCCTGTGCGGCTACACCTTTTGTCGCCAGATGGTAAAGTGCTGTCAGGGTATGAGTCTTGCCGCCGCCAAACTGGGTAACCAGGGTCATCACCGGAGCTGTATTCGCAGTCTCGCCGGCCAGGCGCCTGAGTGCCATCCCGGTATGTTCACGCAAGGCGCGCGTAAAGAAGGTGCGGGCAAAAAACTGCTCGGGTTCCCTGTAATCTTCGGGTGCACTTCCGGTAACAACCTGTTCCAGATGGATGGCAAATTCATCCGGATTGAAAGAGCGCCCCTCCCGGACCTCCTTGCGCGGTGTAGCTATTTTGTACCATGGTTCCATGAAAGAATCACCTCGGTTTTATTTGCTTGAATAATCTGATCTATCCTGAATGAACAGCCCTTTAACCAACCAAGGCCTCCGCGTACCTCTCCTTCTGCGACCATAACGCCGGAACAACCTTGTAAGCCTCAAGCGCTTCTATCATATCACCGGCAACTTTCTTGTGCTGATCATTAAGGAAAGCATAAGCTTCAAATTTTTCGCCTCTTCAGCTTGTACATTTTACCACAACCTTTTATCGCGGCACAGCCAACAACATGGCATCGAGAAGCCGTTTCTCTTCGCTGCCCCGGGGATAAAGAGCAGAAAGGGCGTTGGCCAACCGCAAGAAATCGGGGCCGCGTTCAACCTCGGTCTTGACCAGGATCCGCAAAGCATTGGCTTGGCCGCCGGACTGAAGCAGCATGGCGGCATGAATCCGATCCAGGGTGGTCACCTCTTCCCTGCTAACACTTTCCAATGTTGAAAGATCCAGGGCAGCTTTGCGGCGTCCCCGTCCCTTGATCATGGGTATGCGACCCTTTCCAGTCTCCGGGAAAAGCGCCAGTTGGATGCCTGTTTGCAGGTCCTCCTCGATCCATTCCGCGGCAGAGGAAATCCCTTCTTCACCGAAAAGCTGTTCGGCCCGTTCTTTGACGGACAGTAGCCTGACAATACCTTTTTCAGTTCTGATGATCCGGTTTTCCCACCTGGGCAGGTCAATCCCCAGGGGCTGGGCAAAGCGGCGCACCACATCAAATACCAGGTTGAATCCCCTGGCGTAGGCGGCTGAAGTTTCATCGGCTTCATCATCTTCATCTAGTTCGGCGTTTTTGCCATTCTGCCCGGTGGTGCTCTGGATGGTCCAAAGAAATAATGCGGTCAGACGAGCATCCTCTTCAAGCGCGCCGGCGGCGCTGTTACGGGCCCGGGCTTCAGTTGTGCCCAGCACCTGCTCCAGGGCGATACGCCCGACCACTTCCCATACCTTCTCCAGGTACTCATCCAGCTTGACCTCTTCACCTGCTGCGGTTTCAACCATGGAGTAACGGCTGAATATTTCCAGTGCCGGCCCGATACAGGCAAAGACCAGATCCGCCCCGCGGACACCCTGTTCTTGCAGGTATTCCATCCGGTGCCCCACCCGCTCCGGCAATTCACGCAGCACCTCACCCCAATCGCCGACAGGAGCATCATCAGGTCGAGGGCGGCAGACAAGGTGGACACTGGTGGCCAGAGCAGCGGAATCACGAGCTCTAAGGCGTGAGCCCATCTCTGTAGCGATAGGCCACGATCCCGTGATGGTCCAACCACCCTGGATGAGCCCGGTGAGCAAAGCCTCCCAACCTTCTGTAGTTTTATGAGCAAAGACAACAGAGCCTATACCTTCATCGCACAATATACGGCGCCCTTCGGCAAAGGCTACTCGCATACCTTTCTCAAAGAAATCCTTATCTTTATCAGCATAACGAACAGGGTCCCAACAAGCCATTTCACAGAGTTCGTTTTCTTTTGGCGTGAGGGTATTTTTAGAATCCTGAGGATTTTGAAACAAAGGAAGTCCCGGCAAACTACGCTTAAGCCAAACGTAAAAAAAATCGGAAAGATCAGCATAGGGAATGGCATTATAGTAAGGTGGGTCAGTAAACCAGATAGTCGAAGTGGCATCAGGCAATGGATGTTCCATTGCAGTAGAACATAAAACCTGGCCTAAATGTAGTAGGCAAGACCTTGTTATTACATCTGCAACATTGTCAATAGCACCCAAGAAGACCCCCCTGCCCCTACAAGAAGGTGTCACCTCACAGAAATCCCAAACAATGGGTAGCGCCTGCCTAGAAAAGGTATTAACATGATTCTCATAGCCAGCCATCCACCGGGATAGTGAACTGTTCCCATCCGCACCTTTACTTATTTGCAACAAAATTAAGCGTGACACATTGCTATCAAAATATTTTTGCATGGTTTGCGAAAATATTACCAGCGCTATATTTTGCCTTGCCGTAAACAGATCCCCCCAAGTATTGATTCCATAAAGGGGTACATTAAATGTCCCACTCATGAGAGGTAATGGTTCATCCGGCACCGGGCAAAAACCTTGTTTGCCACCCTGCTCCCAATCGCATAGTATGTCTGCCAGCCATTCCTTAGCTTTTTTTATCGCTACATAGTCCCGCTCCTCGGGTAAGCGGTAGTAGCGCCCTGGTTCACCCTGCCGCAAAGTAACTACCGCCAACAGGCGTGCACCGCCGATACGCTGGCCATTCTGGTCGAATATGACATCGGCACCACCTTTTTGTTCGCTTAGCTGGGCCCGTACCCGCTCAGGAGGTAGGATAGTGCCGCAGCAAAGGCAGGCTGCCCTCGCGCGGGATACAGAAGCCTGGGGAACCTCTGCGTCAGTTTCCGGTTCAAAAATTTCAAATTCAACAAATGGTGGACTTATATTCTTTTTAACCCTGTGCCGCAGCGCTATTTTTCGATTTCTCTTCTTACAGAGCCAAAAAGAGCGGACCAGCGGTATCTCCGCACCGCAATTTGGCGATTCGCACTTCACTGTTCTTGCCCAGATATAAGCAATGGGTGTAGCTCCATCCGGATCTTGGGGATAAAGTTCGGCCAGCTCCTGCTCCGCCCTCTCCTTGATTTCTGCGCCAACGCGGCGAAGTTCATCGGCCAGTTCCGGCCCATGCCGGGGGATATCCTCAAGCATAACTTTTAAAATAAGACAGGCCACGGGATTCAGATCACTGGCAAAGGTGTCACAGCCCAGCCTCAATGCTTCCAACGGGATGGAACCACCTCCGGCAAAGGGATCTACCACCAGTGGGTTCTCTCCGGGATGGGCCGCCTTGACCAGACCGCGACCCACCTCAAGGAATACAGGGTTCCCGGCATTGTCCCAATTGGCAAAGTCACCGATAAACTTCAGGATGGCTTTTCTCAATGCGATATCTTCAGACCCTATATTGCCGATCAACTGCGGCAGCAGTTTGCGCGCCTCCTTTTTAAATTCTTCCGGGCAATGCGAATCACAGGGGTCAGGCAACAGCAGGGCCAACAACATGGCCCGGCATGCTGCCAGCGGCCGCCTCGCCCACCACAGGTGCAGCGTGGAGGGATGCCCATGACGTATCGACTTCTCCCGCGCTGAATGCCTGGACACTACAGCGATGGGAAAATCAACTTCGGCTAAACGTTTGCATTCTTTAGGGATCATAATTGAACTCCCAACTATATAATTTTTGGCTACCCAAATATAGATGAATTTTAGTTTCTAATCTTCTATATTGTTACTGTCCCTGTCATCCCACTTTCCAAGTTCCCATTGACAACAGATTTCCTCCACAGGTATTTTTGGAGCCACATCAGAAACCCAGTATCTATAGAATTTAGGATTACGGCTATGTGGAAGGGGTGACGCATCCTTAATTTTCACCAGTGCTGGTGCACGTACACATTCTCCAAGTATCAGCGCTGACTGAGGCGCTAGTGCAGGAAGTTGATCCATCAAACCTTCGTAAACCCCTGGAACAATATCTTTAAAATACCGTAGATCTTCGGGGTTTTGTAATCTATGAACAATAAAGCTTCCGCACTGCGAAAGTACTGTCTTCGAAAGTTCACTTGGCCGCTGTGAACTCAGTACCAAACTCAAACCATATTTTCTTCCTTCACGGGCAATCCGTTCAAATACATCACGTGAAATAGTATCTTCTTCCGCGTAACGTCCTTCACGGATATAATTCTGTGCTTCCTCAAGAACCAGCACGACTGGTAAGGAACCCCTTAAGTCATCACCGCAATATTCCCCCATTCTTTGAAGAAATTCTAATATCAAACGGCCTATTAATGCAGTGACATTCTCAAGGGCCTCTGAAGCCAATAAGCTAAGATCTAGAATTACCACATGGTTATGTCCAGCACTATTTCGCTGACGATCATAATATGGAAATATATTAGGTGCAACATCATCTTCTTCCGATAAGCCAATTTCTCCTGATGCAAGTCCAATAATATCCCTTAGGAACGTAGCAAGTGAGTGCAATGGGTTTGGCCAATCGACACCCGCATTACCAAACATAAATTCAAATCTTGGGTCCTCCAAGATCCTGTAGATCCTCATTAGCATTGTGCCACAATAATCCCTTGCTTTGGCACTTTCCGTTTCTTCGCTACGAATTGCTTTTTCAATGTAATCGGATTTAAAGGCTTCTTTGCTGAAATACAAGGGGCTATCAGCAGAAACCGCCTTGGGAGAATCTGATTCGTTGTTACCAATAAGAAAATTAATAAAATGTTGGATACTAACTCGGATTTGCTGCTGTATATCGAGTGGCAGAGGTTTTGGAAAACGACGACCATCTGGTTCACCAACATGTCTCCTAGAATTTGATGCTATTTCCTTTAGAGCATTTTTAAGTCCGTCAGTATAAGTGCCAAGCAACAGTTTTACGTCTTCAATTCTCGACTCTACATATCGATAACAACCTTCTGCAATATCCTCAACCTCAACCGAAATGTTTCCTGTCATCTGTGATCGGGATAAGAGACGATGCAATTCTTTCAGTAATATTTGCCGTAATTCAAAAATTTCCCCTTGTGGTTGAGAAGGGCACTTAGCTAGTCTTAATGCCTCAAGCAGAACAGGCCTTTGCACACCCTTCCTAGCTTGAAATAATCGAACATAATCCTCAGAATTTAAGAACCAATAAGGTATTACTAAACGATTCGATCTATTGCCCGATTCAGTAGGTATATATAGACACCTTTTCCCTACAGCATCTTCCCAGTCCCCATTTTCCTTTTTTTGCTGAAATGCAGTCTGATATTCCCCATTCGTATCAAGCAATATAAAAGTGGTTCTTTTAATTTCTTTGCGCGCTAAAATAGACTGTAATAAAGATGCAATGGTGCATGATTTGCCAGAATCCGTACTACCAAGGATTGCTGCATGCTTACCAAAAAAAATGTCTGGGTTAATGTGTATTTTGCGATCTTTAAAAAGGACTGACTGGCCAATGGGTATGCAATATCCTGGTTTGGTTAGATCAACAGAAACAACGTTTTTCTGATCAAAAATTATATCAAGATCTTGTTTTGAAGGTAATAGAACAGGATTGTCTAATATTGGGAACAACGAAACGCCCTGATTAAATGTATTGCCATCAACAGTGCCAACCAAAGTTGCTCTCATGATACGCCGAGAAGCGGGGAGTGTCACCATAGTACGGTTAATATTAAGCTCTGCTTCTTCCGTTATAACCACTCTAGTAATAATTGCCACAAGCCTCTGTGCACCAACAGGTATAATTATATATGAATTGATGCGTCCGACCTCTTGTACACCTTCAAACGTATTACGAGACAATGCGCGGATATCTTTATTTAGCTCTATAGTTACTTGTGCTGTGTCTACAGCTACAACCCTACCAATTTCAAAATCGTTTATCAAACTATCTTCCTCCTAGTATTTATTACTGCGCGTTCTAGAATGTATTACTGCACGCTGTGTTTCAACTATTTGGCGCCTTAATTCTTCATCACGCAAATCAGGTAATACATGTTCGACAAAACCGTAAAAAGTACCAAATACTTCACCCGAAAACACCCATACACGCTTATCTTTCTGCGCCCTAAGTGATCTAACAAAATCACTTTTTGGGTTTGGATCCACAATTACAAATGTAAAACTTGGCACTGTTAAGGCCTGTCTTATTATGGAATTAACGTGTTCATCACCAAATCCATATCCAATTGAAAAAAGAGTTGATTGCGGGCGTATTATTGCCCTAGAAAAGCGTCGAAATTGTTCTGCGTATGGCATGCCAAGGGTTTCGGTGAATTTAATTGGTGTAGGATAAATAATAATAGGCCAACCATCGGAAGATAATCCAGTTTTCGACGTAAGACCATAAGGGTTGTCTATACTAGATTCAGTGGCTTCCCATGTTAACGAGCCGTGAAGCTTGTACAATTGAATCACACGATCGTGCCGATGTACACGACCTTCTGTTGTTTCAGCAGGGAAATACAGATCTTGTTCGTACGACTCAGGGTGAAAAATACGTTGTATGGTACCAACAAAACCATCTATTAAAATTACTCCTTCTGTATCCGCAGCTTGTTCGACAAGAGTATCATAGTTAAGTGTAAAAATATTAGCTCTTTTTAAATTTAGAGGTCGGGTAAGTATTTTTCTAATGAATTTTTTGTATACTAGCAAACCTCTGTCTTTTCCCGGAAGGGGAAGTTGGCAACACCCCGCTAAGGTTTTGGTTAAACGTTTAATGCATACATCGAGAATGCACGAATCCAACTCAAAAGATCTTACGGGACCAGCATCATATTTTTTTATTAGGCGGCCACCCGATTCAGGAATGGCGCTCCTCCACCTGTATAGGACAGAAATTACAGATTCTAAATTGGCTCTTAATGGTAATACTTCGGATGAAGCCCGTTGAACTAAAACCCTTCGTTCTAATATCTCATCACGTGTTATAGGAACGTCATCGTCTTGGCTTACCTCCTTTACAGCAAAATAGAAATATGTTAACCACTTACGTATTCTAGCAGGGTTCTGCCCATATATTCCATCAGCAAGAAGCCTACTTTCAATTTCTATTGGTACGGAACTAATTAAAATACCACCACAATCTCTGGACGCACCAGCACCCAACAAGAACGATAATGTGTCAGTTTTTATGAGTGAACCTGTTTTTATTTGGATATCAGCGACAAGTCCACTCCAGTCGGTTATTGCCTTATGGCCATCACCCTCATTTTGACTATGACTTGCAGAATGAAAATCAATTAATTCATCATTGCCGCCAATCTCTAGTCTCGCTTTTTGAAGGAGTTCATTGAAGTCAAACATTGTCACCCATCCTCTTTTTATATTTCATCCCTTTCCCTCACCTGCATCGGCCTGGTCATGGCATCCACTTCGAGCCAGTAATGCTGTACCTTGGTCACCTCATGCCAGGGGAAACGAGCCGGGTCTTTAATCGGTTCCTGCATAACAGGTTGAGCAGCGCAATTGGTAACTATATATAGCCAGTAACAGTCGCGGCGGTCTTCGGCCACGCGTCGTTCATTGGGTGTCAACAGGATCGTTCCGGTGGAAGCGGCCAGGCCTTTGATCTCTATCAGGCGAAGTTCGCCGGAATCAGGATCAAGACTGGTGATATCATAACCCAGGTTATCCTCGTGGACATCGGAAACCCGGCGGCCCAGGTTTCTCTCGTATTCCATGACCACCCGCATGGCGATCATCTCTGTTTCGGGGTCGGGACGCATACCGCGCACATCGGGTGCCTCACGTTCAGGATGAGGCAGCACCAGAACCGAGGCGATGCGTTCCACAGCCTGCAGGGTAAGAGAACGTTGCTGTGCCAACTCCTTGCGGCGGCGGTCACGCCGCGCTAAAAGTTCCGCATGACGGTTCTCCGCCTGGGCCAGACGGCCTTCAGCCCCGGAAATACCCTTGGTCTTCTCTTCGTGAACCTTGCCCATCTCTTCATCGGCTCCTAGAAGCAATTCCCCAAGAGATAGCTCCACATGACGGGCAACACGTTCTACTTCGGCCACACGTTCGGCTCGCGTTTCGTCAAGAAAAGGCTGCAGTGCTTTTTCATGGAGCCAGGTCAAGGGTTCGGGTGCATGTGCCACATCCGGCAGATTGCCGGGGCTCTTCGCCGGGGTGAAATTCACAAGAACGTTCTGTTCACGCAAATGGCATTCGCCTGGGCCGGCCTGTTCCACGGCAAAAAGACGTTCATGAACAGCTTTACCCAATCCATCCACCACCCGGGCCCTGTAAAAATCGATCCTTGATGGTTTCTCGTTCTCAAGCGAGTAAAAGACAGCACCTTTCTCGAAGTCCCCAGATGCCCGATCCAGGGTGTGCCTGCGCACCGCCTCAAAAAGAGGATGGCCGGGCGTAACCCACTCCAGATTATGTTTTTCCGCCGTATCGCGATCCATGGAACACCGTGGATAACGGATGGCAAGGCCCGGCAATTTCCAGCCCGGCAGCCGTTCAAAACGTTTCAGGGCTTGGGGCGTTCGTTCGGGCTCAAAGGTGTGGGGCATCTCTTTGACAAATCGCAGGATCAAGGGAACGTAACCCGCCGCCTCGCGGAAAAAACGGGCCATTCTTTCCGGCACCAGACGGTGCTCCCGGGCTCGGGCCCGGCGCTCTACCAGCATTTCCAGGTTGAGCTTTTTTGAAGCCAGCCCTTCCAGGGCGGTCTGGCAGATCGCCCGGAAGCGGTTTTCATCCACATTTTCCAGCAGCCTCTCTTCGAGATCCACATCACTAAGCTTGCCGGCATAATAATCCCGCAGGATGCGTTCCATATGGGCGGAAGGAAGTACTTCGCCGAGAACATTGAATACAGCATCATCGTCCAAAGCATCGCGGATCTCCTGGAGTTTCTCCAGAAGGCGCTGCAAAACACGTCCTTCGTATGTATTGGTCGCCACGAAGTTAAAGATGAGGCAATCCTTGCGCTGACCGTAACGGTGAATACGACCCATCCGCTGTTCCAGCCGATTGGGATTCCAGGGAATGTCGTAATTGAAAAGGATGTTACAAACCTGCAAGTTGATTCCTTCCCCGGCCGCTTCTGTAGCCACCAGTACCTGGATGGCCCCTTCCCGAAATTGCTGCTCGGTATGAAGGCGAGTGCCGGGCTCGTCACGGGAACCGGGTTTCATACCACCGTGAATGAAACCCACCTTGAACCCCCACCCTTTGAGTTTGTCTACCAGATAGTTCAGCGTATCCCTGAACTCGGTGAATATGAGCAGTCGCTGCCCGGGATCATCAAAGAAGCCTTTCTGGTGTAGAAGATCATTTAACTTTGAAAGCTTGGCCTCGACGTGAGATTCCTCAACGGCCAGGGCCTGCGATGCCAATTCTTTCAGCTCTTCAATTTCTTTGCGAACCTCATCAGCGTTTCTGGTTAAAGTAATCGCTTCCAGCAGCTCTTCCAGCTTTTCGCGTTCGTAATCTTCCATCTCCTCCATCTCATCCGGATTGGGGATCTCCGGCGGGGCAGTCATAGCCAATTCCCGGGCTCGCTTCAAACCCTCACCCAGCCTGCGGGCCCGATTTTCAAGGCTATGGCGCATGGCGTAGGTGCTGGAAGCCAGTCTACGCTGGTAAAGAGACATGAGGAAACCGACAGCACGGGCCCGCGGATTGTCACCTTGGGCGGCGGCCCTGGCGCTCTGTTGCTTCACGAAACGGCTTATTTCCTGGTAAAGTGCATGTTCAGCGCCGTCAATTTTAAAATCAACGGTGTGGGGAATGCGTTTGGTAAAAATTTTCTTTGCCGCCCAGGTTCCATCCTTCTGACGCTCGGGGAAATAAACCATGGCCTCCTTGGTACGTCGTAAATAGAAAGGGGCATGGCGCCGTTCCATCGCCTCATGAATGGATTTAACGTCTGCATAAACATCGCGATCAAGGAGCTGCAGAAAAAGAGTGAAGTTCTCCGGGTCACCTTTATGCGGTGTTGCTGTGAGCATCAAGATATGGTCGGATGTGTCGCGAAGGATTTCCCCCAGGGCATAACGGGCGGTCTTGCGAGATGGCGGGGTCCAGGACATACGATGAGCTTCATCAATGATCACCGCGTCCCACTGCGCCTGTTTTAAACCGGGCAGGATTTCCTCACGCTTGGCAAGATCAAGGGAGGTGATCACCTTGTTCTGCTCCAGCCACTGGTTAACCCCAAACTGGTCGCGGATATTGGCCCCCTTAAGAACGATAAATTTTTCATCAAATTTCTCCTTCAATTCCCGCTGCCACTGGAAAGATAGGTTTGAAGGGCAGACAACCAGGATCCGTTCGGCCAGGCCACGTAGCTGCAGTTCACGAATAAGCAAACCCGCCATAATGGTTTTACCAGCACCGGCATCATCAGCTAACAGGAAACGGATCCGGGCCGGTTTTAAAAGATAATCGTAAACTGCTTCAAGTTGGTGAGGCAGGGGGTCTACCCGGGAGATGGAAAGTCCGAAGTAGGGGTCATATTCATAAGCTATACCCAGAGCATATGCCTGTAAACCCAGACGTAACAACTGGCCGTCCCCAGTATATGTAAAGCCTGGTTCAGTAACAGTGAGTCCGGCAAGATCGTTCTCACTCAGAGTAACCCGGCGAAAGTGTTCCGATTGCACACCTACAAGACCAAGTATCCAGGCATTGTTTCCGCCCCGTTCGGCGGTTTCAACACGCATGGGCTCGTCAAACAAATTCCCTTCAAGGATTTGACCTGCACGGGGGTTTTTCTGATCCGACATATTGGAAACCATACCCTTCATAGACAATTGCACCGAGGCAAACACGCAAGCCTTTTATTTCAGAATATACCTACTCCTCTACTTAAATTAGATATTTAACAGGAATATCCTTCTATTACATAACACAATACGACAAACTTATCGCACCAGGTTTGGTGGTCCCGGTCTCACGATTTGTTCCGGGAAAACGAAATGAAGCAATAAGCGATGGTATAAAAATGACATAAATTATAAAGAGATTTGCGGCTATCATCCGTTCCATTACCGCCGACTTTTCATGTTTTTGCCCCGAGGTATCCAAAAAACAATGGCACCAGATGGTATATAATGGTATTATGTTGTGGATCAACCCAGTGATGTTTAAATCAGGAAGGGGTTATATTAACCATAGTTACACACCGGGGGTGGTAAATGACAGGAATTGGAGTGAATTGCAGCGGCTCATGAATTGCTGCACCGATTATAAATATTTTCAAGAGGAGGATCCAATGAAAAAAATTTTCAAGAGTCTATCCCTTTTGTCAATATTTTTATTATTATCTGTATCATCATGTAAGTTGCAAGTTTAATTGCCCACCATATTTTACCAATCACACTAAGCTGCCATATAAATATCATTGGCTGTTTTGTATCCGAACATCCTTCTTGGATAATTATTCATCCACTGCTGAATCCGC
>JAAYSV010000010.1 GCA_012518215.1 Bacillota bacterium | reverse complement strand
TGAATTATATCCATCAGAGGAACCTCTCCCTTCGGGGAATATTTGGTAAAGCTGATACTACGAGGTTCCTCTTCCGCTTTTTATAAAAGATTTCCTCCAAAGTCCTAAAGTAAATTTACACCAACCCGTTCCGGACCCCGGCGTTCTACCCGCAGGGACAGAGATCGGGTAAAGCCCGGTATGGTTTCCCGAATCTTCTTGCAAGCGGGCAACACATGAACAGCACCCATTTTTGCGATGCCTCTATTCCTTTTCTTCTTTTTCCACCTTGCCCTTCTTCTGCCTGCCGGCCCGGCGATCGGCAAGCCACAGGGCCAGAAATGATATGTCCGCCGGGGTAACTCCATCAATCCTTGAGGCCTGGCCCAGGGTCAGGGGTCTGATATCCGCCAGTTTCTGCCTCGCCTCGGCAGATATATTTGTCAACTGTTCATAGGGAAAATCTTCGGGGATACGCCGTTTCTCCATTTTAAACATCTCTTTGATCGAATTCCTCTGTTTTATCAGGTAACCCTCGTATTTGATCGATGTCTCCACCTCGCTGACAATCTCCGGATCCTCTGCAAAATCCGCTTTCAGGCCAGCAGCCAGTCCGGTCAAATCGTCAAATCCAACTTCCGGGCGTTTGAGGATCTCCGCCAGTGTCTGCGGTTGGGAGAGGGGCGAGGAACCGATGGAGATCAATTTTTCATTGACCCCGTCGGAGGGGGTCAGGCGCAGGCCCTCCAGTTTCTTCCTCTCCTCCCCGAGAAGACGTTTCTTCTCCCGGAACATCCTGTAGCGCTCCGCACCGATCAGCCCCAGCCGATATCCTTTTTCGGTCAAGCGCAGATCGGCATTGTCATGGCGAAGTAACAGCCGGTACTCACATCGTGAGGTAAACATACGGTAGGGCTCGGTAATATCCTTGTTGATGAGGTCATCGATGAGCACACCGATATAGGCTTCGGTTCGCGGAAGGATGAATGCCGGTTCTTTTCGCGACTTCAAAGCAGCATTTATCCCGGCAACAAGGCCCTGGGCAGCGGCCTCCTCGTATCCGGTGGTACCGTTTATCTGGCCGGCCAGAAAGAGACCCTCGACCAGCTTCGTCTCCAGCGACAACTTCAACTGCGACGGAGGCAGATAATCGTAGCCGATGGCATATGCCGGACGGGTAATGATCACCTCTTCCATCCCCGGGATCGTTCTCAGAAAAGCATGTTGAAGTTCCTCGGGCAGACCGGTGGAAACCCCCTGGAGGTACATCTCGGCAGATTCCAAACTTTCGGGCTCAACAAAGATTGGATGGCGTGAACGTTCGGGGAAACGTACCAGTTTGTCTTCGATTGAAGGACAGTAACGGGGCCCCTTGCTATCGGCCAGGCCCGAGTAGATGAGGGCATAATTGATATTATCCAGGATAAGGCGATGGGTCTCCTCTCCCGTGTAAGCCAGGTAACAGGGGACCGCTTCAAATTCCTGCGGCGGGGTAACATAGGAGAAACTACCGACACCCTGTTCCCCCTCTATCGGCACCAGCCGCTCGAGATCTATGCTGTCGCGGTAAACCCGCGGTGGTGTGCTGGTATGGAAACGATGTACATGGAACCCCAGCGAAAGAAGATTGTCGGCAAGGCCGATGGAAGGGATCTGATTGCCGGGACCCGCCGGAAAATGATCGTGTCCCACGAAGATCTCCGCACGCAGGTAAACACCCGTGGAGAGAACAACAGTCTTCCCGGCATAAAAACTCCCCCCTCGGGTACGCACTCCGCGGACCGTTCCTTCTTCCACAACGATCTCCTCGACGGTTCCTTCACGGAGCAACAAGCCGGGCTGGCTTTCAAGGATAGATTTCATCCCCCTCTGGTAGGCGCTCTTGTCCACCTGGGCTCTCAAGGCCTGCACAGCCGGGCCTTTGCTGGTATTGAGTTTACGCATCTGCAGGACATGGAGATCAGCATTTTGACCCATGATGCCGCCGAGTGCATCTATCTCCTTGATCAGATGTGCCTTGCCCGGGCCTCCCAGGGAGGGATTGCAGGCCATCAGGGCACAATGATCAAGATTGGGGTTGATCAACATGGTGCTGCAACCCAATTTTGCCGCAGCAAGGGCCGCCTCGCAACCCGCATGCCCGGCACCGACAACAAGCACATCGTGAATTGTAGACGATCTTGACATTACCGTTGATTCCTTCCCCCATTTTTCACCGGCAAGCCGGTATGCCCCACCGTACCAAGCGGTTTCCGGACGCACAAATCGCAGAAACGGCAGAAACAAAAGAGTATGTCCATCAGAACCACTGTCCCTTCCCGACCAGGGGCATGCGGCGGCAGGAACCGGGATTGATCACGCGCAGGCACGGAGGGGATTGAAATCGCTTGAATTCCGCGCCATCGATCTTTCCGGCCACTTCCCGGACCGTTGCCGGATCATACCCGGCGGCGATGATTTCCCGGGGTGAACTGTTTTTCTCCACGTAACGATGAACCAGTTCATCCAGAACATCATAGGGAGGGAGGGAGTCCCGGTCCTTCTGGCCGGGCCGGAGCTCCGCGGAGGGTGGTTTCATGATGATGGAACGGGGGATAACCTCCCTTCCGGCCTGTTGGTTGATGTACCCCGCAAGACGGTAAACCATACCCTTGGAAAGATCGGCCAGCGTCAGAAGCCCCCCGCACATATCCCCGTACAGAGTGCTGTAGCCGACGGAAATCTCGGATTTGTTACCGGTTGGCAACACGAAGTACCTTTCGCGGTTGGAAATAAACATGAGAATGATACCCCTGATCCGCGCCTGGAGATTCTCCTCGGCCAGATCCATCAGAAGATCATCCCCACCCAGAAGTTCGAGCAGAATGCTGAACACGCTTTCTATAGATATGAGACGGGTCTGGATACCAAGATTGCGGCCGAGTGTCTCCGAATCCTCGATGCTGTGTTCCGAGGAATAGCGGGAAGGCATCATTACACCAAGGACTTTCTCCGGCCCCAGGGTATCCGCCGCCAGTGCAGCGACCACGGCCGAGTCTATCCCCCCGCTGAGCCCCAACACCACCTTTTCAAAACCGCCCTTGGCCAGATAGTCCCCCAGCCCCAGTCCGAGGGCGGCATAGATTTCGCCAATATCCTCCGGTGATCCGGGTACCCCCGGGCCATCCGTCGTGGTGCTGCAATCGAAGATAAAAACTCCTTCCTCGAAAGGGGGCGCCCGGAAAACAATCTTCCCCCCGGGTGTACAGGCCATGCTACGGCCATCAAAGACAAGTTCATCGTTGCCTCCAACTTGATTGACCCAGATAACACCCGTATTGTACTTCCGTGCCAGAGCGGAAATCAGTCCATCCCGGGAAGCGGAAACCCCCGGAAAGTAGGGAGAAGAAGCGATATTTACTAGCAAGTCGGCTCCCTGTTCAAGGACCTTTGCCATATGGCTCCCTGTGATATGTTGTTCAGCCACGCCCGGCCGCCAGACACGGCCGACATCCCCGCCCACGGCTACGGCCATCTTTCGACCCTGAAATTCGGCAAGACAGAGAGTATCCGCCCGGGCCATGCAATGTTCCGCAGCGAAAACGTTATCGTCGGCCTGGGCGCTCTGATGATGAACGGTGGCGATACGGCCCTCCCGCAGGAGAAGCGCACTGTTGAAAAGGCCGGCCCCGCCAGGATCACCCCAGGGGGTGCCGAGCAGCAGGTCAATCCCGTCAGCATGCGGTAAAATCGCGTTTCTGATCATTTCCCCGGCCCGGGAGACGAATTGACGGTAGAGAATGAGGTCATGGGGGGGGTAGCCGACCACGGCCATCTCGGGAAAGATGACGAGATCTGCGCCGCCATTGCGGGCCTCCGCGATCATCTTCGTTATCTTCAAAACGTTGCCCGTCAGATCCCCGACCGTCGGATTCATCTGGGCCAGTGCAATCTTCATCGAGGTACTCCCTTCATCATTGAAAATACCGTACTGGACGGGTTGTTCAATTATATTATATACAGCCCCATCTTCAAAGTAAAAATAGGAAAACGGAGCTGATCGGAACCCCCCGCAATTTGCTGCCTCTCCCATTATTTTTTCACAAGAGCACCTCCGGGATACTGTATCGGCGGCCCGGCCTGCCATCCGGCCAGGGGCAGAGGCCTTTACTGTTCAGTTCGTTTCCGTGGCAGTCCGGGAGAGAGCAGGAAAACCTCAATAAAGTCAGTTGGCCGTGTTGAATCTGTCAAACTCATTGATTTTCTCCGGATGAGAGGTGGAATGTGTTCTTTGTTTTTCGGAAGATCTTCCGCTATAATGATCTATGGATCGACAAACCTGCTTAAAATCACGGGAGAAATTTACAGTATATTGAATGCGATCTTGGTTCTCGAAGACGGATTTCATCTTTTGGGAGAAGTTTTTGCCGGAAGTGGCGAGGTTTGCGGTGAAGTCGTCTGCAACACGGCTATGATCGGCTACCAGGAAATAATCACCGACCCCACCTATCACGGACAGATTCTGTCGTTCACAGCACCCCATCTGGGCAATTACGGCTGCCACCCCGATGATAACGAATCGGAAACACCCCAGGTCAAAGCTGTCCTGAGCAAGAGCTATTGCAGACGCCCCCGGCATATCAGGTCGGGGCAGAGCCTGGGCGCATTTCTTGCCTCGCACGGGGTGATCGGCTTGGAGAAAATCGATACCCGTTCCCTGATGCTCCACCTCCGGCGTAACGGCCCCATGAAAGCCATCGTTTCCACCCTTACCACCGATGCAAAAAGGTTGATGGAACGGCTTGCCCATCTTCCGGCCACAGCATTCTTCCCGGGCCAGAAGAATATAGCCGCCGCCGGCCCCTATCGCTGGAACAATGAACAACACAGCCCGGACAATGAAGATATTGATCATCATCACGGAAAGGAATACAGATGCCATGTGGCCGTGATGGACCTGGGGGCAAAACGCAGTATTCTGACCGCCCTTGCAGAGCGAGGGTGCATGATAACAGTTGTCCCCGCTGATACGGATGTGGAAACAATGAGGACGTTGAACCCCGATGGGCTGCTTCTGTCCAACGGCCCCGGAGACCCCATGTCCTGGAAAAAAATTACCGGCAACATCGGCTCGTTACTGGGGTGGCGTCCCCTGGCCGGCATCGGCCTGGGACATCAGATCATGGGACTGGCCATCGGTATCGATACTTTCAGACTTCCCTTCGGCCACCGGGGTCTGAACCACCCGGTCAGAGAACTCTCCACCGGGCGCGTGCTGATTACCGCCCAGAATCACGGTTACAACCTTTCATCCGACTCGCCCTTGCCGGAGGGAACGGTCATGACACACATCAATTTGAATGACCGGACCCTGGAAGGGATTGAAAACAGGAAATATCGTTTTTTTTCGGTTCAGTATCATCCCCGGGGATACCAAAAAGCGGATGATCATGAAAGTTTTTATGATAAATTTGTGGAGATGTGTACAGATGCCCAAGCGTGAGGATCTGCGGAAAATTCTTCTGATCGGCTCGGGGCCGATCGTCATAGGCCAGGCCTGCGAATTCGACTACTCGGGAACCCAGGCCTGCCGCGCTTTGCATGAAGAGGGGTTCGAGGTGGTGTTGATCAACAGCAACCCGGCCACGATCATGACCGATCCCGATATGGCCGACCACACCTATATCGAGCCCCTGACCGCTGAAGTGGCTGCCAGGATAATCGCCCGGGAGAAACCGGATGCTCTGCTGCCTTCCCTGGGGGGGCAGACCGCCCTCAACCTTGCCGTGGAACTGCATGACCGGGGCATTCTGCAGAAACACGATGTGGAACTGATCGGGATCAGCATAGAGACCATAAAATTGGCCGAAGACCGGGAGCTTTTCAAATCGGCCATGACCGAGGCAGGCCTGGACACGATCACCAGCGCCCATGTCAACAGTATCGCGGAAGCGGAAATATTTGCTGAAAAAGCGGGGTACCCGCTGGTCATACGCCCCTCCTTCACCCTGGGCGGAACGGGTGGGGGAATTGCCCACAATCTTGAAGAACTGCGCGAGAAGGTGTCATATGGCCTCTATATCAGCCCGGTGTCACAGGTTCTGGTGGAGGAAGGGATCATCGGCTGGAAAGAAATCGAGATGGAAATTGTCCGCGACCGCAATGACAACTCCATCGTGGTCTGTTCCATAGAGAACATCGACGCCATGGGGGTCCATACGGGGGAAAGCATCACCGTCGCCCCGGTGCAGACATTGACCGGTAAGCAGTATCGCTTGCTCAAAGAAGCCTCTGTAGCCGCCTTGAAAAAGCTGGGTGTCGATACCGGAGGTTGCAACATTCAGTTTGCTCTGGACCCGGAAGGAGAACGCATGGTGGTAATCGAGATGAACCCGCGCCTGTCCCGCTCCTCGGCACTGGCATCGAAAGCCACGGGTTTTCCCATCGCCAAGATCACTGCAAAACTGGCGGTCGGCTACACCCTTGATGAACTTCCCAACGACATCACCCGGCAGACGCCGGCCTCCTTCGAGCCATCTTTGGACTACTGTGCGGTCAAAATCCCCCGCTGGGATTTTGAAAAATTTCCGGAATCCGACCGGACCCTTACCACCCAGATGAAGTCGGTGGGAGAAGTAATGGGCATCGGGCGCACTTTCAAGGAGGCACTGCAGAAAACCATCCGTTCGCTGGAACAGGATTATTACGGTTTCGATCTGAAAGACAACTCCTCTGCCAACGACAGGACGGTCAAACGATTTCTGACCACACCGCAACCGGAACGCCTTTTTTATATCGCCGAAGCATACCGCAGGGGGTTCCCGGGCAAACTGATCGCCGATCTGACCAGGATTGACCGCTGGTTTCTCGATCAGATCGAGGAACTGGTCGAGCAGGAAAAAGTTCTTGCCCGCGCCGGGCTCCGTGGCCTGACCTCACCGCTGATACTGGAAGCCAAGGAAAACGGCTTCTCCGATCAGCGCATCGCCGCCCTGGTCAAAACGGATGAGGAAACAATAAGGAGAAGATGCCTCGAGGAGGGAATCAAACCTTCCTTCCGCAGCGTGGACACCTGTGCAGGTGAATTCGAAGCCCACACCCCTTATTTTTACTCCACGTATGAACGGCATGGCGAGACGCCCCCTCCACGCGCCCGCAAAGTCATGATCCTTGGCAGCGGGCCCAATCGCATCGGACAGGGCGTTGAATTTGATTACTGCTGCGTTCAGGCTGCCTTCGCCCTCCGCGAGGAGGGTTACGAGGTGATCATGGTCAACTGCAACCCGGAAACAGTGAGTACCGACTACGATATCTCCGATCGGCTATACTTTGAACCGTTGACCCTGGAAGACGTTCTAGATATCTACGAAATTGAACAGCCCGAGGGGGTGATCCTGCAATTCGGAGGCCAGACTCCCCTGAAACTGGCCCTCCCGCTGATGGAACGGGGAGTGAAGATATGGGGCACCTCCCCGATCGATATCGATCGTGCCGAAAACCGGCGGGAATTTGCCGCTGTAGTTGAAAAATTGGGGCTGGTGGAACCCCCTTACGGCACGGCAACCACCCCCGATGAAGCATTGGAGGAAGCCGAAAAACTGGGTTTTCCTGTTCTGGTTCGCCCCTCGTATGTTCTGGGGGGAAGATCGATGCAGGTTGTCTACAACCGCGATACCCTGGTCTCGTACCTGCAGGATACGGAAGTTCTGTCTGCACAGAACCCCCTCCTGCTGGACAAATTTCTCGAGGGTGCCGTGGAAATCGATGTGGACGCTGTCAGCGATGGTAGCGACACGTTTATCGGAGGGATAATGGAACACGTCGAGTATGCCGGGATCCATTCCGGGGATAGTTCCTGCGTGATCCCCACCTTCAGCCTGCGCAAAGAACAGCTGCAGGAGATCCGCCACCAGACGCTCCTGCTGGCGCAAAGCTTGAATGTCATCGGCCTGTGCAACATCCAGTATGCGATAAGAGGCGATAGAATTTACCTTATCGAGGCCAACCCCCGCGCCTCCCGCACCGTCCCCTTTGTGGGCAAAGCCACGGGGATCCCCCTGGCACAGGTCGCCGCAAAGGTTATGGCGGGCAGAAAACTTGAAGAATTGGGGTTGACAGCGGAAATCAAACCCAGACACTTTGCAGTGAAGGAGGCGGTGCTTCCATTTTCGCGCTTCCCCGAGGTGGATATAATTCTGGGGCCGGAGATGCGTTCCACGGGAGAGGTGATGGGTATCGACCCTGACTTCGGGCTGGCCTTTGCCAAGAGTCAGCTGGCTGCCGGCACTCCACTGCCTCTGGAGGGAAAAATCTTTGTTACCGTGGCCAACCGTGACAAAGGTGAGGCTATAGCACTATCACGGGAATTTTCAAAATTGGGCTTTGGTATCATCGCCACTGCCGGAACAGCAGCCGCTCTGCGCACCGGGGAGATCGAGGTTGAGGAAGTAAAACGGCTGCAGGAAGGAGAGCCCAATATCCTCCAGTACATCGAGCGTGGTGAAGTGGGGTTGATCATCAACACCCCCTCGGGTACAGGTTCACAGACCGATGAAGCCCGCATGCGCCAGAAAGCTCTTGCCCGCGGCGTCTCCATCATCACCACCATGCGTGCGGCCGGAGCCGCCCTGGAAGGCATCAAAATGCTTCGTAAAAAAGGGATGGATGTCCTCAGTCTCCAGGAATACCAGCGGAGAATCTGATTCCCCGAAGGGCTTTCATCGAGAAAAAACAGACATTATGACAAAAACTAAATATTAATGTAATAATACTGTAATATTGATCGGCTATAATGTAATCAATTTGACCCCCTCTTTTTTACATACAATTATTCGTAAGCGCGAGAACTTGATCGCGCTTTTTTCTTTCTCGACAGTGACTACCATGCCTGAAATACAGGTCAGGTTGATTCGTTACAACCCCATCGATACCGGAAGGTTTACTTTGCCCTTGATTGAATCTATAATCATTTTTAAAGAAAGGGGTAGCGACCCATGAAACATACATCTGAAAAGTCCCCGACTTCCCGGGAGAAAGAAGATGGGCAGTACCTGTCCAACGAATCAGCCGGATGCCGACATAAACGGGGAACCCACACCGCTAACTTCGCCGGGGGAAAAAATCTGCCGGCATTCAAGGCCGAACGGTTACAAATAGACAGAATCAGGGCGGAACTGGAATCGGCCGCCTGGGCAAATCGGGTCTTTTTTTTCCCCTCGCTGGATTCCACCAACCGAAAAATCTATGACCTGGCATTGGAAGGGGCACCCGAGGGAACGCTAATTCTGGCCGAGGAACAGTCCGCCGGAAAAGGCAGGCTGGGCAGATCATGGTCATCCCTTCCTTACCGCGGACTCTGGTTCTCGCTTCTGCTGCGACCAGAAAATATGACTCCGGAGAAGATGGCTCCTTTCACTGCCGCGGCTGCAGCCATTGCTGCTTCCGGACTGCGTGGAGTTACCGGGCTGCCTGTATCCGTGAAGTGGCCCAACGATCTTCTTATCAACGGCAAGAAGCTGGGGGGGGCGCTGGCCAGGGTCAAAATGCAATCACACCGTATCCATTTCATGATTCTGGGAATGGGGATAAATGTCAATCACCGGATAGACGACTTCCCTGCAGAACTGAAAGAAAAAGCCACCTCCCTGCACATCGAAGGAAAGACAATCTATGACCGTGAAGCGATCTGTGCAACGATATTGAATGGGTTGGAAGTCGGCTACCGGTTGTTCCTTGAATGCGGGTTTTCCGCCTTTCTGGAACTGTGGAGGGAACTTGACTTCATGCCGGGACAGAGGATCACCGTTGAATACGGGACAACAACTTTCCGCGGAACCGCCATGGGCATAGATGAGAAAGGAGCCCTGATCGCAAGAGGATTTTCGGGAGAACGGAAACATTTCCCTTACGGAGAGATAGAAAAAATGACCCTGCCGGAAAGTACGGGAAAGATGGTAAAGCAATGAACCGCTCCGTCAGCGATTTGACAGCCTGGGAGCGCAACAAGCGGAGACAATTTTTATTTTGCATGATCGGCGGCGATCAGGGCAGCACCCAGTGCACCGATAATATCCGGCCTTTCGGGAATGTTGAGCCGGATCCCGATCCTCTCCTCGATCGCCTCCACCACCCCGCTGTTGTTGGCCACCCCTCCGGTCATGACCACATCCTCTTCAATACCGACCCGGTTCAGCAGGCCGGCAGTGCGTTCGGCGATGGAGTCATGGATACCCCGGATAATATTTTCCCGCGGTTGGCCGGTAGCGATCAGCGATACCACTTCCGATTCGGCAAAAACAGTGCAGATACTGCTGATAGGTACCGAGCGAGTGGCTTTCCTGCTCAACACGGCCAGGTCTTCCAGTTCCACTTCAAGGGCCCGGGCCATCACTTCCAGGAAACGCCCCGTGCCGGCCGCACATTTTTCATTCATGGCAAAATCTACAACCTGGCCTTCCGGCCCCAGGCGGATGACCTTGCTGTCCTGCCCCCCGATGTCAATCACCGTCCGCGCGGAAGGAAAAAGAAAAAAAGCGCCCCGGCCGTGGCAGGTAATTTCCGTCACCCTCTTGTGAGCCGGGGAAGCACTGATACGGCCGTATCCGGTGGCAACGATGTATTTCAGGTCCTTCGGGGATAAACCTACTTTATGTAAAGCTTCATCCAGCACCCTGTCAGCCGCGGCCTTGCTGCTTGCACCGGTGGGCATGATCACGGAACCGAGGATATCGCCATTTTTAAGAATCACCGCTTCAGCCGTTATCGAACCTACATCTATTCCAGCAACTATCAACCCATTTGCTCCTTCCTCATTTGCTTACCAGTTGCGTGATAAAAGAATTCACCGTTTCGGCACCCACTCTGCTCCTGGATGAAAAGGAGACGAGTGGAAACTCCCGGGGCAGTTCCAATCCTTCCCGGATTTTTTTTATCTGTTGCAAGGAACGGCCTCGCGATATCTTGTCAGCCTTTGTGGCCACGGTCAGAAAAGGATATTCCCTGCTCAGAAGCCATATCGTCATCTGCCTGTCATCCTCGGTGGGAGGATGCCGTATATCAATGATATGGACAAGGCCCTTCAGTTGCTCCCGCTGTTCAAGATAGTCTTCAATCAGGTAACCCCAGTTCTTTTTCAGGCCCCTGGATACACGAGCATAGCCGTAACCGGGAAAATCAACCAGATAGAAAGAATCGTTGACCAGATAAAAGAAAAGCGCCTTCGTCTTGCCAGGGGTGGAACTGGTTCTCGCCAGGTTTTTCCTCCCCAGAAATACATTGATCAGTGAAGATTTTCCCACGTTGGAACGCCCCAGAAACCCCACCTCCGGAAATACTCCCCGCGGCAACTCCTGCGGGCGCCCCACTATTCTTTCCAGTTTACAATGACGGATAATCATCTTTCTGCCTTACTCGGGACAAGCCTGTCAAGATCTTCCACAACCGCTCCGTGTAGCGAAGATATCAATGCTTCAGTGCCGAATCACCCTGCTCATCAGAGCCGGGGATATCTTTCTGTTGCTCGACCAATCCTCCCGGTATCCGCTCCTTCTTGATCAGTTTTCCAAAGACAGCATCCATGACCTCATCCATGTCATCGACAAGGACAAAATCAAGATTTTTGCGAATATTGGCCGGGATATCGCTCAAATCTCTGCGGTTGTCGGAGGGCAGAATCACTTTTTTGAGACCTGACCGATGAGCCGCCAGTACTTTTTCCTTGATCCCTCCAACGGGAAGCACCCTCCCCCGCAGTGTTATCTCCCCCGTAAGAGCGATGTTCTTGCTTACCGGCAACCGGACAAGGGCGGAAATCAAAGCCGTGGCCATGGCTATCCCCGCCGAAGGCCCATCTTTGGGTATCGCCCCTTCAGGAATATGGATATGAATGTCAAGGTTCTTGTAGAAGTCCACGTCCAGATGCAACGACTCCGACCTGGAACGGATGAAACTCAGGGCTGCCTGGGCAGATTCCTGCATCACATCGCCCAATTTTCCGGTCAACAACATCTTGCCTTTGCCCTTCATCGGCGTGGCTTCGATGGCCAGAATATCCCCGCCGGCCTCGGTCCAGGCCAGCCCGGTGATCACCCCGACCTGATCTTCTTTCTCTGCAACACCGAAGCGATAACGGGGAATTCCCAGGTAACGATGCACATTCTGGGCACTGACTCTTCGTTTCAGTTCCCTTTCCTTGACCACTTCACGGGCAAGTTTTCGGCAGATGGCCGATATCTTGCGTTCAAGATTTCTTACCCCCGCCTCCCTGGTGTATTCACGGATGATCTTGCGTATACCCCCCTGGGAAAGGCGAAGGTTCTCCCGAGTGATGCCATTCGCCTTCATCTGCTTGGGCAAGAGATGGCGCACCGCTATTTCCACCTTCTCCTCTTCCGTATAACCGGAGATGTTGATCGCCTCCATACGATCCAGGAGAGGCTGAGGAATGTTGAGGTCGATATTGGCCGTGGTGATAAACATGACCTTTGAAAGGTCAAAAGGCACCTCGATGAAATGATCGCTGTAAACATGGTTCTGCTCCGGATCGAGTACCTCCAGCAACGCCGCCGATGGGTCCCCTCTGAAATCCGTGGACATCTTGTCAATTTCATCGAGCAAAAAAACCGGATTGTTCGATTTGGCCTGTTTCATCCCCTGAATTATCCTTCCGGGCAGGGCGCCGACATAAGTGCGACGGTGGCCGCGTATCTCCGCCTCGTCCCGAACACCGCCCAGTGAGATGCGTACAAAATTGCGCTCCATCGCCCGGGCAATCGATTTGGCCAACGAGGTCTTGCCCACGCCAGGTGGCCCGATCAGGCACAGGATAGGGCCTTTGAGCTCCGGGGCCAGCTGCCTCACCGCCAGAAATTCCACGATTCTTTCTTTAACTTTCTCCAACCCGTAATGATCCTCATCCAGTATCTGCTGAACAACATCGAGATCAGTCCGATCCTCCGTGCTGATTGACCAGGGAAGATCGATCAGCCAATCCAGATAATTTCTGATAACCACCGCTTCCGCAGCGGCCGGAGGCATCTTCTCCAGGCGGTCAAGTTCTTTCAGCGCTTTTTCTTCGACCTCTTCCGGGAATCCGGCTTCACGTATCTTTTCACGGTACTCATCAGCCTCGGCCGTGCGCTCGTCTTTCTCACCCAGTTCCTTCTGGATAGCCTTCATCTGTTCCCGCAGGTAGTATTCTTTCTGGGTCTTCTCCATCTGTTTGCGCACCCTGGAACCGATCTTCCGTTCGATCTCCAGAATTTCCAGTTCTCGCCCGAGGAGCTCCACCAATTTCTCGATCCTCTCTTGCAAATCGAATGTCTCCAGAATCTCCTGTTTCTGGGACAACTTCAGGGAGAGGTGGGAAGTTACCAGGTCGGAAAGTTGGCCGGGTTCCTCGATTCCGGAAACAGCCACCAGCGCTTCCGGGGGTATCTTCCTGCTGTTTTTAACATATCGTTCAAATACCTCCAGCAGGTTTCTGAGCAGAGCTTCCAGCTCCGGATTCTTATTTTTGTCTTCTTCTATCAATTCCACTTCGACTTCAAAATATGGTTTCTGCTTGAGCATCTTGACTATTCTGCCCCGCTGCAGACCCTCGACCAGAACACGGATGACTCCGCCGGGAAGTTTGATCATCTGCTTGATCCGCGACACCGTACCTACCGTATAGATATCTTCCTCCCCGGGAGCATCCATCTTGGCGTCTTTCTGGGCCACCAGGAATATCTTGCTGTCACCGAGCATGGCCTTTTCCAGGGCCTCGATGGAGCTGCTGCGTCCTACATCAAGATGGATCACCATATGGGGAAAGACCAGTACCCCCCTCAGGGGTAACATCTGTATCTTTTTATTTTTTGCCATCCGGTTTGCTCCTTTTTTCAACGATTGCATTTACTATATTATAATACATGCAATACATTTTTAAAAAAAGAATCCCAGTAGCATAGGATTCTTCTTCTATCCCTTATATCCTTTTATTCTTCAATTATTAATTGTTTTTAACTCCCCCGTGCAGGCACGTTGGCAGCCACGACCGGTTTGTATTCATGCACGGATTCATCCGCGACAGGTTGGCCCGCAAGGTTGGAAGAAACACCGAAAACCAATTCAAAAGCCTCCTGCAGATGATCAACCGGTATGATCTGCAGCCGCTCATGCTGCGAGAAACCCTGCTGCCAGTTTTTTTTCGGGATCAGGACCCGCCTGCAGCCAGCTTCGGCAGCCGCGTCAAGCTTGGGGATGATTCCCCCCACGGGGCGCACCGCCCCCCGCACCGAAAGTTCACCGGTCATGGCGATCATGGAATCCACCGGTTCCTGTTTCAAAGCCGAATAGATAGCCATCGCCATGCCTATACCGGCGGAAGGACCATCTATCGGAATCCCTCCCGGAAAATTGAGGTGGATATGATAATTATGCAGATCAAGGTTCATGATCCCGTTGAGTACCGTGATCACATTTTCCACGGAACCCCTGGCCATGCTCTTTCTTTTTACCGTCCGCCCGTTGCCGCCGCCACCCATCTCTTCTTCCTCGATGATGCCGTTGATATTTATACTGCCCTGCCCGGAATGAGCCGGGAGAATTGAAGCTTCGATCTCGATCAGCGTTCCCATGTTCGGCCCGTACACCGCAAGCCCGTTGACGGACCCGATCTGCGGCCGGTCAGCAACTTTAAGTTCCGGGCGTGGTGAAAGCTGGCTGCTGTTGACAACCCATTCCACATCCTCCACATCGATGCTGCAACGGCCATCCCCCTGCGCTATCCCCGCTGCCATCTGGATGATGTTTACCGCTTCCCGGCCATTGGAAGCAAAACTGGTAATCACCTCCAGTGCAGCCGAAGGAATGAAAAAATGTATCTTCTGCGCCGCATTTTTGGCGATGACATTGATCTCCCTGGGCTGCAAGCCCCGGAAGAATATTTCCAGGCATCTGGAACGGATGGCGGGAGGAATATCTTCCGGCATGCGTGTCGTTGCACCGATAAGCCGGAAATCGGCCGGCAACCCTTTCTGAAAAATTTCATGGATATGGCGGGGGATGTTCCGATCTTCACTGTTGTAATAGGAACTGTCCAGAAACACCTTGCGATCTTCGAGCACTTTCAACAATTTGTTCATCTGAATGGGGTGCAATTCGCCGATTTCATCGATAAAGAGTATCCCCCCGTGCGCCTTGGTTACCGCCCCTGGCTTGGGTTGCGGTATACCGGCCATCCCCAGAGGCCCGGCTCCTTGATAGATGGGATCGTGGACAGTACCGATGAGCGGATCGGCGATACCACGTTCATCGAACCTGGCCGTGGTAGCATCCAACTCGGTGAAAGTGGCGTTCTCCAGAAAGGGGCTGTCGATATTCCCCTTGGCCTCCTCCAGAACCAGCCTTGCCGCGGCCGTCTTGCCTACACCCGGCGGGCCGTAAAGAAGCACATGCTGGGGGTTGGGGCCGCAGATTGCGGCCCGGAGTGCTTTCAATCCATTGTCTTGACCGACAATTTCATCAAATGTTGCCGGTCGCGTCTTTTCAGAAAGAGGTTCACTCAGGGAGATGCGCCTCAACTTCTCCAGCTGTTCCATTTCCTTGCGTGATTCCCTGTCCACAGCTACTTTATTCGTCTGTTGGCTACGCAGCAGATTGAAAAAATACAATCCGATTACCACGGCAAAGAAAATTTGAATTACACTCAGAACACCGGCAAAATTTTGCAATAAAGGAACCTCCCTCCCAGGTCGGCGGCATTATCACGTTTTGCTAGATATTATTTCCTCAATCAAAGTAAAGTATCCTGAAAAAACCAGCTCCGGGGAAGTCCCGCGCAGTAAAAAAGGGCGGAAAGGTTTTTCCGCCCCAACAGTTTTTCGACCTTTATCGTGAAGATAGATTTTTCTTCAAGTGAGGAAATCAGGCCGATTCTTCTTTTTTCTTGTTCTTCTTGGCCGTAACCAGAATCGGCTTATCCTTGTTGATGATCACCTCTCTGGTGATCATACATTTTTCGATGTTATTTTTCGAGGGAAGATCGAACATCGCTTCAATCAGGTTCTCTTCCAGGATGGCGCGAAGACCGCGAGCTCCTGTATCGCGTTTGATCGCTTCCTCGGCAATGGATTCCAGAGATTGTTCCGCAAACTCGAGGGTAACACCATCGAGTTCAAAGAGCTTCTGGTACTGTTTGACCAGGGCATTGCGGGGTTCGGTAAGGATCCTGATCAGTGCCTCCCTGTCCAGCTGATCCAGGGTAGCAATGACAGGAACCCGTCCCACAAATTCGGGAATCAAGCCATATTTGAGCAGATCCTGCGGTAGAACATGTTTCAGGATACCCCCTATATCAACTTCCGACCTGGGCTTGATATCCGCAGCAAAACCGATGCCCTTTTTCCCGATACGGGACTGGATTATCTTGTCCAGCCCGTTGAAGGCACCCCCGCAGATGAAGAGAATATCCGTGGTGTCTATCTGCATGAACTCCTGGTGAGGGTGTTTCCTACCCCCCTGGGGGGGGACGCTGGCCACGGTGCCCTCGAGTATCTTGAGCAGGGCCTGCTGCACACCTTCCCCGGAAACGTCGCGAGTGATAGAAGGATTGTCTGTCTTGCGGGCAATTTTGTCGATCTCGTCTATATAGATTATCCCCTTCTCCGCTTTCTCCAGATCGTAATCAGCAGCCTGGATAAGCTTGAGCAGGATGTTTTCCACGTCTTCACCGACATAACCCGCCTCTGTAAGTGATGTGGCATCGGCGATGGCAAAAGGAACATTGAGGATACGGGCCAGGGTCTGGGCGAGAAGTGTTTTACCCACTCCCGTCGGCCCGATAAGAATGATATTGCTCTTCTGCAGTTCGACATCCCCGATTTTTTCACCGGCGTTGATTCGTTTGTAATGGTTGTAGACAGCGACGGAAAGAGCCTTCTTGGCCGCATCCTGACCGATCACGTACTGATCGAGGACCTCCTTTATATCCAGCGGCTTCGGAAGTTCTATGTCTTCCAGATCACCTTCTTCTTTAACCTCTTCCTCGATGATCTCGTTGCACAACTCGATACATTCGTCACAGATATAAACGCCTGGTCCGGCTACCAGCTTGCGAACCTGTTCCTGGGTTTTTCCACAGAATGAACATTTTACCTGTCCTTTTTCATCACTGAAGGTAAACATATATGTTTTCACCCCAAAGTTTATTGATTTCCCAAAAACGCCCTCTATCTATGCGTGGTCAGAATCTCGTCGATTATCCCGTATTCCTTGGCCGCATTGACATCCATAAAGAAATCCCGGTCCGTATCCCTGGCAATTCTCTCGATAGGTTGCCCCGTATGGCGGGAAAGAACCTCGTTTATTTTTTCCCGAAGCCCGATTATTTCACGGGCATGTATTTCAATATCCACCGCCTGCCCCTTGGCACCGCCCATCGGTTGATGAACCATCACCCGGGAATGAGGCAGGGCAAAACGTTTCCCCTTGGTCCCCGCCGCCAGCAAAACGGCACCGAGACTTGCCGCCAGGCCCACACAGATCGTCGATACGTCAGGCTTGATATATTGAATGGTATCATAAATAGCCATCCCGGAATAAATTACACCACCCGGAGAATTTATGTAGAGGTTTATATCCTTGTCAGGATCCTCGGATTCGAGGAAGAGCAGCTGGGCAATGATCAGATTGGCCACCGCATCATCGATACCGGAACCAATAAAAACGATACGGTCCTTCAGCAATCTTGAAAATATGTCATAAGCCCTCTCCCCACGATTTGTTTGCTCCACAACCATAGGTACCAGATTCATGTTTTGAACATCTCCTTTCCCCAATATCAAGTTTTCTAATTCCATACAATCAGTATATCTTCCTTCACGGTAAATGTAAATTTTTTGTAACATGACACGCCAATCCACCCGAGGTTATTTCTCATCCACTTCGGGTTGTTCTCCATCTTCTCTTGATTGTTTCCTATCGGTTTCGGGTTGCCCGTCATCTTCTTCGGCCTGTCTGGAATCTACCCGGGGCTGTCCGCCATCAACCCCGGATCGTTCATCATCTTTTTTCTTGATTGTCTTCACCCTGGCGTTTTCAACGAGGAAATTGATCAGCTTGCGCATGCGGGCCTCTTCTTGCAGATATTTGATCCGGCCCTGCTTTTCATAGACATCGCGTACTTTTTCGGGAGTGCTATAATATTGTTCGGCAACTTCCTTTATCTTCTCCTCCAGTTCCTCCTCCGAGATAACGATCCCTTCCGCCTTGACGATCGCATCGAGGACGAGGTTGGCCTTGACCCGGTTGATCGCTTCCTCGCGATTCGCTTCCTTTATCTCATCCAGTGTTTTCCGGGAAGCCTCCAGAAATCTGTCCAGGTTCATCCCCTGAAACTGCAGGTAATGGTCAATATCGCTGATCATGTTGTTCAACTGTTTTTCAATGAGCACTTCCGGCGCCTCCACCTCCGAAGCAGCAGTTATCTTCTCGATGATGATGCTTTCCAGCTGCGCCCTGTTAGCTTTTTTTACATCTTCCTTCATACGCGCCGCCAGGTCTTCCCTGAAAGAGGCCACGTTATCAAATTCGCTGATCTCGCTGATAAAATCATCATCCAGATCAGGAAGTTCCTTGCGTTTGATATTTTTTACCGTAACCTTGAAAGTTGCTTCTTTCCCGGCCAGTTCTTCATTACGGTAATCGTCAGGAAAAGTAGCCTTCAGTTCCTTCTCATCGCCTGCCAATGAACCGATCAGCTGTTCCTCGAAACCGGGAATGAAGGAATGGGATCCGATTTCAAGGGAGTAATCCCTGGCTTCCCCGCCTTCAAAAGGCTCCCCGTCCATGTAACCGCAAAAATCGATCATGACAAGATCGCCTTCGCCCACCCGGCTTTTATCATCTTCAACATCAACCAGGCTGGCATGGTCATTTCTGAGAGCTTCCATGCGTTCGTCGACCGCCGCCTCGTCAATCTCATCCTCTTCCACCTCTACCTCTACACCCTTGTAGTCCCCCAGTTTTACCTCGGGCTTGACTTCCACGATCGCCGTGAAAACAAAAGGTTTACCTTTTTCGATCTGTTTGATATCTATTTCCGGTTCGTCGATCGGTTCAATATTTTCATCGTCTATGGCACGACGATAGGATCCTGGAAGCAAAATCTCAACCGCTTCCTTGTACAGTACTTCCGGGCCAAAACGCGCTTCCAGTATTTTGCGCGGGACCTTCCCCTTCCTGAAGCCGGGCAAGTTTATGTCCCTGACCACCTTGAAATAAGCCTTCTCCAGAGCTCCATCCACTTCGTTCTCGGAAACCTCTATTTCCATCTTGATCTTGTTGCCGTCTATTTTTTCCCACTTGACCATTTAATATGCCTCCTTGCCCCGCATCCGTTTGGCGAATAATGCCAGGATCAAAAGACGCCCTGCGCAGGCGAAATAATATCATCTTGAACACAAACAACGCTTATTTTAACATATCGAAACGAAATAAACAATTTGCCGGAAATGAAGGCTGTTCCCGCCGCTACGGCCATTTTGAAACCCCGCAACTTCATGCAGCCGCCGAGAAAAAAAAGCCACATTTCACGTAACAGAAAAGGAACAACCGCGTGGCAAGATCATCTCGATGTACACGGATGCCGGGTTTCCTTCTCCACATGGACAGGCAAATCTTTCACAGTCCGCGGCACACCTTCCATCAGCCGTCATTTCCCCCGAAGCCCATGGTGGCTGTCAGCCCTCTTCCGGAGGTTCTTTCCTCAATCTATCCCTGATTTCCCGGTAAGACAGCAGCTTGAATGAATCGATTATTTCACGCACCCGGGGATCGGACAACGCTTCATAATCCGCCGTGCGGACATCCCTGTCGGGCAAAACCAGGTCCGCCCCGGGGACAGCGGAGTGATGAATCAGATGATATACACCGGGTTCCAGGCCGGAAAGCTTCTCCAGGTACCAATCTGTACGTTGCGGAGGAGGAATCCTGTATCCGTCGACCAGCCTGTACCTGGGCATCTTGATCCCGGAAAGCATCTCATCAAAAAACGAGCAGATCGGTTCATCGATACCATGCTCAGCCACGCTCTCCGGAAGATAAACTGGCAGACGGTAATCCCGGCCAAGCTGTACATAAACTTCGGCCAGATCGGGACGGAGTACCGAACCCATGTGGGTGTCAAGGTGCGTAACATCGATACCAAGTTGATAGGCACTTTCCACCTGGGCCTTCATCTCCCTCGCGGCATCTTCAAGAGAGGCATTGGCCCATGCCTCTTCAAGAGTTGGCCAGAAATACCCGTGGGCATCCCTGAGGCTGGGGCCATCGGTAAGCGGACGCAAGCGGGGAGCCTCCCATTCACTGGTCAGCGTGAGATGCACCCCCAGATCAACACCCTCAAGGCCGGAAAAAGCACTGACCCACGTTCCAGGCATCATCAGTGAACCGGTCCGGAAACCCAATTCGTGAAAGGCATCATCCTGGGAATACAGAAAACCAAGGTCGTCATGATGGATGATCAGTACTCTCTCTCCGGCCAGCCCCATATTCTCCCAAAAGTCATGTTTATTCATTCGTCGTCTCTCCTTCCGGACAAAATCAATGGGGGTATTCACCCGTTCGGTGCATGCTTCAAAACAATTCTACCCCCGACTATCATCCTTGCCCTTGTTTATATCCCCCGGGATTGTTCGGTAAAATTCCACAACTTTCTCGTAAACTTCCCGCAGGGGAAGCTGCTCCCGCCGGGCGATGGAAAGGCAATCTTCATATTCCGGCGTGAAGCGGTTGATGGTCGTGTCCTGCACCTTGCTGTTCACAACCTTGAACCGTACCGGCCCCCAGGGAGTCTCCACCTTTTCAACTGACCTTGGCAACGCCTCCTTCCACGCTTCCATGACCCGACATCCCAGGGTAGAAGTCTCCAGAAAGATCCTGTCCATCAATTGAACTGCCAGATCCGGAGGCGAGATTACCGAGAGCTTCACCGCCGGTCGATTTTTTTTCATCTGGATCGGTGTAAAAAATACGTCAAGAGCACCTTCCGAAAACAGTTTTTCCATCATGTAACCTGTGATCTCCGGATTCAGGTCATCCATATTGGCTTCGATGATATTTATTTTCTCCCGCCGCGGTTCTGTTTCACAGACAGTGCCTATGAGTACCCGGAGAAAATTGGGAAGATCGTATTCTTTCTTGCCCGCACCGTAGCCCACGGATTCCAGGGTAAAATCCGGAATTTCCCCGAAACTGTCGGCCAGTGTCGTAACCATTGCCGCTCCGGTAGGGGTAACCAACTCACCCTTCATCTCCACCCCGTAAACAGGGGCATCCCCGGCAGCAAGAAGGGCCGCCGTTGCAGGGGCGGGCAAGGGTACAGACCCGTGGCTTATCTCGATCATGCCGCGGCCCAGAGGCAGCGGGGAAGAGACGATCCTGTCGATACCCAGAAGGTGTAGAGCCAGGGTCCCGCCCACGATATCGAGGATGGAATCGAGGGCTCCTATTTCATGAAAAACAACATCTGCGAGGGGCACCCCGTGGATACGGGCCTCCACCATCGCCAGGCGGTTGAACACCCGCAATGCCTGCTCTTTTACCTTTCCGGGCAGGGAAGCGGCTTCGATGAGTCGTACGATATCGCCGTATTTTCTATGGACGGCCCCCCCCGCGGACTTGATGAAAAAGGAAGTGCCGGCAATGCCCCGGCGCATGACCCGCTGCTTGCCGAGCCGGTAACCTTCAAGGCCAAGCGAGGACAAACCCTCCTCCAACGCGGCAAGTTCCAGGCCGGCATCAAGCAAGGCACCCAGCAACATATCGCCGCTGATACCACAGTAGCAGTCCAGATAAATGATCTTCCTGTTGTCCATATGCAAGTTTACCAAGTCCTTCCCCGGGGTGTGCCACCATATAAAACAGACAGTTCATTTCCCCGATCGGCAAAGACCATCCGTTATATTTTCCCGATGCAACCAGGCATCATTTTCTATCCCCGATCCGGTTGATCAGGGCCGCCGTGTAACCGGCCCCGAATCCGTTGTCCACATTGACAACAGCCACACCGGAAGCGCAGCTGTTCAACATGCTCAGCAGAGGGGCCAGGCCATCGAAATGTGCACCATAGCCCACGCTGGTGGGAACGGCAATTACCGGACAGGCAACCATGCCGCCGACAACACTGGGCAGAGCACCCTCCATTCCGGCCACGGCAACGATGACACGGGCATCCTTTATCCGGGTCCAGTGGTCAAAAAGGCGATGGATACCGGCAACACCGATATCGTAAATCTTCACCACCCTGCCACCCATGAGAGCAGCAGTGAGTGCCGCCTCATCGGCGACGGGTATGTCGGCGGTACCGGCCGCCATAACCACGATCTTCCCTTCCGGAGCCGGAAGGGGGACGCCGGGTGGACGTACCACCAGCATGCGACAACGCTCGTGGTATTCGGCAGTGGGAAAAACCTTGCGGACCGCCTCATAGACATTCAATTCGGCCCTGGTAGCAAGAACCAAAGCTCCCCATTGTTCCAGCCGCCCTATTATTTCCACGATCTGCTCTTCCGTCTTCCCGGGGCAGTATATAACCTCGGGAAAACCCTTCTGCAATTGCCTTTGATGATCTATCTTGGCAAATCCCAGATCCTCGTACGGAAGCCTCCGCAAGGCCTCCATCGCTTCCTCGACGCTGATTTTCTGTTCCTTGACTTTCTGCAACAGATCCGCAATTTTCTGCTTGTCCATACCTAATAATTTCACCCTGCCCGGCATAAATCCTTTAATAAAACCCCGAAGGCCCCGAATCAAAATCGATCGAAGGCCGATCGGCAGAAGAGGCAGCAATTGAAGCCGCCGCCTGCTTTCTTGCCGGCATACAATGCCCTTCACTGTTTTTCTCTCATGAACTGTTGCCACCAGTGGGCCAGGATGATCAGAACCCACAACTTTCGGCTGTTATCCGCCTTCCCCTCCCGGTGATCGGCGATAAGGCGAAGGATTTCCGCCCTTGCGAAATATCTGTCCAGGAAAGGATCGGAAAGCAGCTCCTTCACCTGCCGGGCGAGGGGCCCCCGCAGCCAGACCCGGGTAGGAACCGGAAAACCCCTCTTGGGCCTGTTGATGGCCGCCACGGGCAGGAGATCGGTAAAAGCCTGTCTCAGAACATACTTGGTGAGACCCTTCCTGAGTTTGTATCCGGTGGGAATGGTAGCCGCGAATTCAAACACATGGTGGTCCAGAAACGGGGTACGCAGCTCCAGAGAATTGGCCATGGACATTCTGTCCGCTTTGACCAGGATGTCACCGACCATCCAGGTGTGCAGGTCAATATGTTGCATCGCCGTGACATCATCGTAGCCGTATCGCTTTGCTTCATCATAGAGAGGATCGGTGATGCACCGTGCCGGCGGGGAGGCGCTTCTCTTCAAAAGCAATTTTTTATCCTCCTCCGAGAAGATGCGCGCATTGCCCAGAAAACGCTCCCGCAGAGGGGTAGCCGCCCGCATCAGATAATTCCTGCCGGGGATGCCTCCCGGTATCCGGTGCGCCCCTCTCCCGATCACTTCCAGCAGAGGCGATGGCAACCAGGTCAGGGGGGCAAGAGATTTCGGCTCGTGATAGATGCCATAGCCGCCAAAGACCTCATCGGCACCTTCACCGGAAAGGGTAACGGCCACTTTTTTGCGGGCCATACGGGCCACGAAATAAAGAGATATCGCCGCCGGATCGGCCACGGGATCGTCAAAATGCCAGACAAGGCGGGGAAGGTGGTCCCAGAATTCCTGCGGATCGATCAGATACTCTTCATGATCGGTTTCCAGATAACGAGCCGTCTCCGCCGCCTCGGAAAGTTCACTGTAGCCAGGGTCTTCGTAACCGACACTGAAGGTAGAAACCGGGCCATGCTCGCGCAGCAAGGCAACGATCACGCTTGAATCGATCCCCCCGGAGAGAAAGGCGCCCAGGGGCAATGCACTCTGTGTATAGAGTTTTACGGTTTCACCCAGTATTTTGCGCGTGCCGGCCGTAAAATCTTCCAGGGAAGCGTGCTGCGGCTGAAATCTGATCATCCAGTAGCGGCTCAAGGCCAGATGGTCGTCCCTGTAGGTAAAGGTATGAGCGGGGGGTATCTTGAAGATGCCCTCGAACATTGTCCACGGTTCCGGAACATATTGAAAGGTAAGGTAATGGGAGAGAACAGATTCATCAAGATTTCGCGGGCAACCGGGCAAGCCTAGCAACGCTTTCGCTTCGGAAGCCACGGCAAAATAATCTTCCGTTTCCACGTAGTACAGCGGTTTATTGCCAAATCGATCCCGGGCCCCGAAAAAAAGTTTCTCTACCCGGTCATAAATACAGAAAGCAAACGTTCCACGCAGACGGTTCACACAATTTTCGCCTTCTTCTTCGTAAAGATGCAGGACAACCTCGGTATCACCTTCACTTTGAAATCGATGCCCCCTGTCGATCAACTCCTGCCGCAGTTGAAGATAGTTGTAAATTGTGCCGTTGCACACCAGGCAAAGAGAATGGTCCTCGTTGAAAAATGGTTGCCGCCCCTCCGAAAGATCAATGATCTTCAAGCCCCGGTAACCAAACGCTGCCGGCCAGGAAATGAACTGCCCGTATCCGTCGGGGCCGCGATGTGCCATAACCGAGGTCAACCCCTTCATATCGGGAAATACGATGCCGCTGTTCTTCCTCCAGATCCCCAGAAAACCACTCATCCCCATCCTCCTGCCGCCACCTATCAAGGTGAAACACTCTCAACCATTTCATTTATTATATAATTAAAATCAAAATATGACCCGTATTTCCCCAAAATAAATAACGGAAACCGGAAACCCGAAAAAATGCCGATGAGGAAGGGCATGAAAAATATACATGTCCCTTTCATCCGGTACGAACAATGTTGATCATCTCGCGGCAAGAAAAATTGCCGGGCGGAACTGAACCTGGACCATCCCGCCGTTCCTTTTCATTCTTCTTTCACATGCTGTGAATGTGACCGGCGCAGGGGGTATAACAAAGCCCCCATGAATTCGAGGCCTTGCACATCGAGCCGTATGCCCGGGAACATCGAGGGCTTGAATATATATTCATTTTTCCGGTGAACCAATGATCAATCGGCAAAACATTCATTCAATCAAAATCTTGTATATTTCCCGGGAAATATGTCGGTATGGGCGACCAAACAAAACAGCGGCATCGCAGATCACCAGTTACCTCCAGGGGATCGACACAAGCCCCCTTCAACCAATCTGCCTTTCATGGTCGCCCCGGCCACCGGCATCCCCGGCATGAACATGATGTTAGTGGAGAAGATCCCGCAGCGCGGATGCTTCCTTTACCGGAGGAAGGCAGCGTCGTTCACGGCAAACAAAAGCCCGTGCCGGATCTCCGTCACGTTGCATCTCCGCGAGAAAAGGGCAGAGGTCACGAATCTGCTCCCCACCATTTTCACCCCGGTAAAGATGCACGGTTCGCTGCGGATTGAACCCACTCTGCACGATTTCCAGGAAAGCAGTTGTTTCGGCAGCATCTTCCCTGCCGGAGATTACCACATCCTCCGGGGAGGCATGAGCCAGGTCCAGCGCGGATAACAGGAATGTAAAAGCGGTAGGAGAATGCCGGGCATCACCGGAAAAGGAACGGATTATGCTTTCCCCGCGTTTCTCGAGCCGGGGTTCACGGCACAGGCGCCCCAATTTCAGCAAGTTCAAAGCAGCCACGGAATTGCCCGAAGGAAGAGCACCATCCTGTGCATCGGCTTTGATATACAAAAATTCTTCCTCGCGGTCAGCTGCAAAGTTCAGCCCGCCGTCATCATCATCGGAAAACAGGTCCAACATGTCTTCATTCAACGAGAGTGCCAGGCGCAGATGCCCGGCCTTGAATGTGGCCTGGTACAATTCAATCAAGCCCCAAATCAAAAAAGCATAATCCTCCAGAAAAGCCGGAACCGCTGCCTCTCCTTTCCGGTAGCATCTGAGCAACCTTCCCTCCTCCGTAAACATATGTTGCTCAATGAAGCGCACTGCCGCAGTGGCAATCTCGGCCAATGAACCATCATTCAGGACAATTGATGCCCTGGCCAGGGCTGCAATCATCAACCCGTTCCAGCCAACGATGATTTTTTCATCACGGAAGGGTCGTTCCCGGTTGGAACGGGCTTCAAGAAGCTGTGCACGTGAATCTTTCAGAAAAACTTTCACTGCATCGGTATTCATGGCTTCACGTCGGGCAAAATCTTCCACTTCATATCGGCGGTGAAGAACACTCTTCCCATGTACAAAATTTCCCTCCCCGGTTACGCCGTAATAAACACAGAACAGATGCCCCCTCTCCTCACCCAGTATCCGTTTTATCTCCGCAGGCGTCCAGACATAGAAGGCCCCTTCCTCTCCTTCACTGTCGGCATCCTCGGCGGCAAAAAAAGCGCCATCGGGAGAAATCAGGTCCCTCAACACATAATCCAGAATCTGCCCGGCAGCTTCTGAATATCGTCCATCCGCAGTAACCTGATGAGCTTCCAGGTAAACGAGGGCCATCAGCGCCTGGTCATGGAGCATTTTTTCAAAGTGCGGTACCAGCCATTCCTGGTCAGTCGAATAACGATGAAAACCAAACCCCAGCTGATCAAAAATACCCCCACGGATCATATGATCCAGTGTACCGGTTACCATATCGAGCGCTTTATTTTCCCCGTTACTTCGCCAGAAACGCAACAGAAACATCAGGTTCTGGGGGAGGGGGAATTTTGGGCTATGGCCAAAACCGCCGTAATGGCAGTCATGAATCTCTGCCAGTCTGTCGAAAGCATCCGTCAACAACTCCATGCCTGGCAATTCATGCCCCGTATCTGCCGATGACGCATGAATTTCTCTGACCATCTCGCACAGCTCTGCACTGGATTTGGACACCCTGGCACGCTCTTCTTTCCACAGTCTGGAAAGTTTGGGTAACAGGGTCAGAAGTCCGGGTAGCCCGTACCGGGAATCCCTGGGGAAATAGGTACCGGCAAAGAATGGCTTTTTACACGGGGTCATGACTATGGTCAGGGGCCATCCCCCCTGGCCAGTAAGCATCTGGCATACACTCATAAAATAGCCATCCAGATCGGGGCGCTCCTCTCGATCAAGCTTGATGGACACAAAATCATGGTTGAGCAGCCTGGCCACGGCCGGATCGGCAAAACTCTCTTTTTCCATGACGTGACACCAGTGACATGTTGAGTAACCGATGCTCAGAAAAATAAGTTTATCCTCATCCCGCGCCTTTTTGAATGCCTCCTCACCCCAGGGATACCAATCAACGGGGTTGTAGGCATGCTGCAATAGATAAGGAGATTTTTCATCGATCAGGCGGTTTGTCTGTTTGGCGGTCGTCTTCACATCGATGCCTCCCATTACACATTTCTTCATTCATTATTATTCTTCATTGATCGGAACATTATTTCAGATTTCAAAAGCAAATTCAGAATAAATGTAAACACTGCCCGTAAAAAAAGCGCGGAGGCATGAAGAAAACGGGTCGGTAGACGATGCCACGTCAAAACAGGCCTGCAAAGCAGGAAGTCGCAAACCTTGTACAGATTGGATCCGGGTGGATTGGCAAACAAAACAGGGATGGCGCAAGAGTCCGTCCAGAAATTATTTTTCAATGATCCCGATGAATTCCTCGACGATAACGGGATCGAATTGTGTCCCTGCACACCGTCTCAGTTCCGCCACCGCCTGTTCGGTGCTCAAAGCCTTGCGATAGGGGCGATCATGGGTCATGACATCATAGGCATCAACAATGGAGAGAATGCGGCATTCGATGGGGATGTTGCTTCCCTTGAGGCCAATGGGGTATCCCGTCCCATCCCAACGTTCATGATGGCGCAAAATCAAATCGGCTACCCTGGCCAGGGTAGGAATGGAACGGGCAATACGGTAACCTTTTTCTGCATGTGCTCTGATAATTTTCCATTCCGCGTCGGTGAGCGGTTGTTCCTTGAACAATATTTCCCCGGGAACACTTATCTTTCCCACATCATGTGCCTGGGCCAGGATGGCCAGATCCTTCAATTGCCGGGAAGAAAGATCAAATCTTTCTCCAAGTTTGATACTCATCTCTTCCAGGCGCTCGGCGTGGCCCGTGGAAATATAATCGAGGTCATCCAACTTTTTCAAAATTGATGCTGCGATTTTTTCATGAGCTTCGGCACTGCGATAGAGTTTTTCCTGGTACATGTAGTCGTCGGCCTCATTGAATGTATCCTCCAGAGACCCTTCATCCATGGAACTGGTGGCCACCCCCATGGAAACCCCCAGATGAATGTCCGGATAACGTTCGTTGAATTCTTCGAATACAGCCCTTATCCGCTGGCGGACCAGTTCAGCAGCCTGCTCACCCGTGTAAGGAAGAATGATGGCAAATTCGTCTCCGCCAAACCTGGCCAGTATGTCCGAACCGCGAATTGATTGTTTGAGAATACCGGCACATTTTTTCAAAAGTTCATCGCCTTTTTTATGTCCCATGGTATCGTTGATCAATTTCAAACCATCGAGGTCAACAAGAATGATAGATACCTGGCACCCCTCTTTACCCTCAAGACGGCGGAGTTCCCGTTCCATGTATGCACGGTTGTACAATCCGGTAAGCTGATCGTGCATGCTGATATATTTAAGTTTTTCCTCGAACTGTTTTCGTTTGGTCGCATCCCTTCCCACCCCGCGGAAGCCGATGAATTTTCCATCTTTATCTTTTATCAGTGAGATGGAAAGCTCGATATAAATCATGCTGCCATCCTTGCAGATAAGTTCCATGGTGTAGCCCTTGTCTGCCTTTCCGGTACGGAAAACAAGGTTGAAAGCCTTGTAGACTTTCTCCGGGTCAAGATGAAGTTTGCGATAATTTATTCCCAGCAGTTCTTCACGGGAGTATCCAAGCATGCGGCAAGCCGCCTCGTTGCAGAAGGTGATATTACCTGCCAGATCAACCTCCAGATAAAGTTCCTCTATCGATGAAAGAATTTCTTTGTACCTTTCCTCGGATTGCCGCAATGCCTCTTCCGCATTTTTGTAAGCGGTTATATCCCTGACCGCAGCCATGATGGCGTCCTGGCCTCCAAATTCAAGTTTGGTCAACAGAACTTCCACATCAAAAGTCGAACCATCACCGGGGCGCCTCGCCTTCCATCTGAAAAACTGTCTGTTGCCATCGAGAACCCCCCTCCAGTAACGAAACAATTTTTCCTCGGAATCCTTGCTGCCGGTGAATTCATCCTGCACCTTTCCCGCCAGGGCCTCTGCACGGTCCACCCCGTACATTTCAAGCATCTTGTCGTTGACATCGATAATCCGGCCATTCATGTCGTGAATAAAGATTGCATCGTTGACATGGTTGAATATTGTTCGTAACCATTGTTTGGCGGAACGGAAATCTTCCTCCGTTTTTTTCAGGTCCGATATATCCATTATATAACCATCCAGGACAGTGGTTCCCTCCGGGGAAACATCCAGCGCCCGCCCCTGTTCCCAGACCCATTTCACCTGCTCATCAGCCGTGATTATGCGATATTCAGCGGAATAGGGAAGCCCTCTTTTTCTTTTGTATTCGATCTCATTCAGCACCCTGTCCCGATCGACCGGATGAATGATATCCGGATAGGAAATCCGTTTCTCCTTCAGTTCAAGGGGATGATAACCGGTGAGTAGAAAGCAACCTTCACTGACGAATTCTATGTTCAATTCATGGTCACAAATGCAACGATACATGATGCCAGGAAGGTGATCGAGGAAATCAATATTCTCCACATTGAATTGCAGCGAAGTTCTTACCAACAGGGTTATGATATCGGCTACCAGAGACCCCAGACCCTTCTCCATGGAAGTCCAGTGCCTGCTTTTACCGGCATGTTCCAGGGAAACAATGCCGATGATGGTTCTGTCAATCCACACCGGAACGAAGATCGCTGCCCGTGGAGCGGAATTATCCAGGTAATGCCCGGGCTCCATGTCGGCGCAGCCGGAAGCGTCATCGATCACCAATGCCTGTTTTTCTCTCAGGATGCGGAAGAAAACGGGATAACGGGAAGTGTTGACAACCAGATCTTTCTCGTATCCATCCTTGCCTTTACAGTACAATATTTTACAGAATATATCCCTGCAATCATCCCTGAAAAACCACACCCCCGCAAACTCAACATCCAGCAGGTGGGCAACACCCCGGGTCAAATTCTCCAGGGACAGCCCGGGGTAAAGTTTGAAGGCAGTGTCCAGATGCCCCATTGCCCGGTAGTGTTCAGTTTTCAATACGCTTTCACTGTCCATACCCTTTTTTGTTTCCATTTTGATGCCCTTCTTCCCCGGAATCAAAGATATGCCGATTCTTGCATAAACAAAACAAAAAACATCACCATCAGCAAATACGGAGAAAATCCTTTTAAATATTTTTCAGCCTCATAATTATAATATTGTAAAAGAACCGAAAGACATACAAAAATTATTACCGACAGTGTTGAAACGAACAGGTAGAATATGACCAGAAGTGATGTTGCTGCAAAATATAATTGCCCGATAATTAAAGATAGATTGAAATAAAGGATTTTATGCCAAATCCTTTCCATAATGTAGTTATTCGATATTCCCCTTTTTTTACCTTCTTCTTTTGAATATTTGGCAGCAGTGAAACGGTAAAGTCAGGGCTGTTCAAGCGGGTTGCATTCAAGCAGTCCCGGAAACGTACAGAAACGGGCTATACCCCGGAATCTACAGTCTTTATACCATTTTTCCCGGAACAGAAAAAAAATCAATTCTTCCGGAATTGATTCCCTGTGAGCAAATCCGCTGTTCTGAACACCGTACAGAAATAGAATGCTAAAAATGGAGCGGGTGATGGGAATCGAACCCACGTGACTAGCTTGGAAGGCTAGGGCTCTACCACTGAGCTACACCCGCATCATCAGCATCAAGAATGGCTCAATCTCAACAGTCATTTTAACCAATATCCGGGCCGATGTCAAAATTTGATGCCCCCTTCGACGGTGTCAACCTACTTTAGGAAAAAAGAGAGAACCCCGTAATTTTTAACACACTTTTTTATCTATCAAACTTTTAATAGCTTCCCTGGTGAAACTGAAGCCTCCCTGCAGTAACGGCATGTTTC
>JAAYSV010000009.1 GCA_012518215.1 Bacillota bacterium | reverse complement strand
TTGTCTTGGCCCATCCTAATGTCACCTCCGTTGCTCTGTTTTATTTAGCAACTTCAGTGTAACTGATGTTGGCTGTGGATGGGCTATTATTTTAACCCCCCGGGCAATTCATTTTACAATTTCCCTTCATAAATTAAAAATATTTGTGGATTGATTGTTTCCGGGCATGCTTTGCCTTCAACAATGCCCCGATCTCGTGTACCTGTCCGTCTCCATCTCCTTGCTGTTTTTCCGTTCTCTTCTTGACCTGCCAGAGCACCGCCATTACCCTTTTTTCACGGTCAGTGTGATCGATTTGCCGCCCCGATGGGTATTATAATTTTTTTTGCCCGGCAATTCATTTTACGGCCTGATCAAAAAGATGTTCATCCCTGGCCGGGCAAAAAGAAGGGGACTACCGGAAATGCCACGATCAGCAGTTGATTTTATCAGGGGAGCATGGGGTTCAGAGGCGATGGCCACTATCCTCAATTGTTATTTGCATGCCTTTTTATTATAATGAAGGCTGGAAATAATAATGGAATATCGGGGTCAACAAAATTGAAATATAAAAAGGCCGATTTCATTTCAACGTATCCGTGTTTATTTTTTTCGATTTTTATTATTTTGTTGCTATGCTGCTGTGGCTGCCGGAGTGATGATCATCATCATGACATGGCAGTGGAACTGTACCCGTATGAAGAAAAAAACCTCGATCCTTACAGTTTTGTCCTGGCATTTGCCGGCGACATCAATTTTGATGAGCAGTGGAGTACCATGAGGTATTACAATAGCGTTGAAAATGGTATCCGTGATTGCATTTGCCCCGAATTGATACGGATCATGCAAGATGCGGATGTGATGTGCCTCAACAATGAATTCACGTATAGCAGCGGCGGCAGCCCGCTGAAAGGAAAAGCCTTCACATTCAGGGCCCATCCAACCAGGGTTGATATTCTGAAAGAATTGGGCGTGGACATCGTGAGCCTTGCCAACAACCATGTATATGACTACGGGGAACAGTCGTTGATAGATACGATGGCTACCCTGAAAGAGGCGCAGATCCCCTATTTCGGTGCCGGTCATGATCTTGATGAAGCCATGGCGCCGGTTTATTTCGAGATACAGGGCAAGATTGTCGGCTATGTTGCCGCTTCAAGGGCCGAAAAATTCAAGATGACCCCCCAGGCGACGGAAGATGCGCCCGGCATTTTGCGTTGTTACGATACCACACTGTTTGTCAAGGCAATACAGGAGGCCAGGAAGAATGCAGATCACGTCATCGCCTTTGTCCACTGGGGCACGGAAAATAGCCATGTGCTGGAGGAAGTACAGCTTGCTACCGGAAAAGAATATATCGATGCGGGGGCCGATATTGTGATTGGCGCACATCCCCACTGTCTCCAGGGCATGGAGTTCCATGATGGGAAACCGATCGTCTACAGTCTGGGCAACTTCTGGTTCAACGATCAAACTGTGGACACCATGCTATTGAAGGTCCATTTTTACGGTGATGATAACGAGGAATTCATGAAGCTGGAAATCGTGCCCGCGATACAGTCCAACCTTACCACGACCATTGTAACCGATCCATCAGAAAAGAAGCGTATCTATTCATTTCTGGAAGACATCTCCATCAATGTTGTAATCGATGAGGGGGGCATCATTTCAGAAAAGAAAGAGGATGATCCCGGAGAAATCCTGCATTCCGGAAAACAGTTTCCGTTATCCGGCGTGGACTTCCTGAAAGAGCATGCGGTTCTGTCTCAGGATTTCACCCTTTTTTAAATGCAAATGCTCATGGAAGAGAGGGCCGCCGACCGCAAAGGTGTGATACTCGCCATTTTCGCCGCATGGCGACAGACCCCTTTCTGTACATAGTTGCAGAAAATGTTCATCCAGCTCCTGGCCGATCCATTTTTCATCGAGCAGATCGCCGCGCAGGGCCACGATGAGAAGACGCGCTCCCCCGGTCAGCAGTTCATGGATCACCGCAGTTTCTTCCATACCCCATAGCGGAAAATAAGGGGTGATAGATTGTTGATGACATCTGCTTTCTATCCACTGGCGGTGTTCCAGCAGATTGATGTCGCCGAAGACACCTCCCGTGATACCCTCTTCTTTCAAAGCGGAAGTTATGTTGATAAAAGCCTGATCGTAATTTTCTTCGCGAAGAGAAACTGTCTTCAAGCTCAGGCCGAGGGCACGGGCCTGGCGATGCAACAATACGGTATCCACGCCGTGCGCCATGCAGCGGCCTCTCTCGTTGACATAGGTGGCCAGGGTGGAAACGGGGATCTCCCGTTCTACCGCTTTTTGCAGGGCCAGATAGCAATCCTTCCCGCCGCTCCAGGATACATAAACGTTTCCGCCCATGGTTGGTTCGGCCTTTCCTTCTTGCAGTTATATTATTTGAATCTCCTGGCAATGCCACAGATTGTGAACCATACTTCGTCCGCGCGTGCAGCCACTATCTGGTTGGATTTGCCGGCCAGATCACGGAAGAGGCGGCCCAGAAGGTGTTCGGGTACGATCCCTGCCCCAACTTCGTTGGTGACCACCAGAACATCCGAAGGGGAGTTCAACAAGTGTTCTGACAGGCTATTCATGTAATCCAGCAAGGTGGCGGACACCTCCGCCTGTTTCTGCGGGGAAGGGTTTTCCTCACCCTCCAGGACTCGCAACAGGTGGTTGTTCAACAGCAGGGTCAGACAATCTATCAGAAAAAAATTATCTGCCGATCCACCAGCAATAACGCGTTCCGGATGCAGGGGGTCTTCCACGGTCCGGAAATCCCGGGGGCGTTGCAGACGGTGTTTTTCAACCCGGAGCCGCATCTCCGCATCCTTGGCCTCGGCGGTGGCCAGAAAGACCACCTGCTTGCCGCTTTCAGAGGCGTAGCGTTCGGCGAAAGTGCTTTTCCCGCTGCGGGCGCCGCCCGTAACCAGAATCAATTTTCCCCTATTCAACCGATGGTTGCTCCTTTCCCAGCAGCATAACGATCTGCTCCACGTTCTGTAATAGATAAGCTCCTTTGCCGATCAATCGTTTCAGAAGGAGTACTGCTTCCCCGTCGGTAAAATCCCACAATTTATCTGTTGCGCGATCGAGGACGGCGACCGGGCAGCCCTGTTCCAGGGCGGTTTCAACTGCTTCAAGGTTGCGAAGGTTTCCAATCCCGAAGGGAATGGGGGGGACCACGGTGAGAGCAGCATTTTTTATCAGCTGCAGATGTGCCCGGTGAGCCCGGTCGGAGATCGGCGAAAATGGCGGCACTTCGATCAGGGGCAGGCCGTAAAAGGTGGCAAAGCGGTGGCTGCTGTCTTCCGGTGTTACCGGACCGACCGAGAGCGGGCATCCTGTTTGACGCAGATATTCCAGCACCGGCAGTGCCTCTTCACCACCGCCTACAACATGGATCGGAGAGCGGCGAACCCCGGTGCCATCTGTATCATTTCGCACACAGACCTGCATTGATCCTGTCAGGGGATGGCGGTAAACAAAGGTATCCACCCCGTAGGCCGTTTTGATCAGGCCGGGGGCGATGACCTCTTCGGCCTTTCCGCAGGCCAGGATCTTTCCCCCGGACAGCAGGAGCATCCGGTCGAAAAAGCGGGCTGCCAGGTTCAGATCGTGGATGGCGGCAACGACGGTGATCCCCTGTTTCCTGTTCAATTCGGCAATCAACTCCAACAAGCCATGCTGGTAACCCAGATCAAGATTGGCAGTGGGTTCATCAAGAAGCAGGATTTGCGGTTCCTGGCAGAGAGCGCGGGCGATGATCACCCTCTGCTTTTCTCCCCCGCTCAGGGTGGTGATGGAGCGTTTGGCCAGGTGGCTCACCCCCGTCATGGACATGGCCTGGCGGGCAATGGATCTTTCTCTGTTTTCTTTCGGTGCAAAGCGTTTCAGGTAGGGCAGTCGGCCCATCAGTACCGTTTCCTCCACCGTGAAATCGAAATCTATGCCCGTTTCCTGGGGTACCACAGCCATGCTTCGGGCCAGATCGCGGGGAGAGAGGTTTTTCAGATCCCGGTTGTCAAGAAAGATCGTGCCGCCGGAGGGTTTCAGGGCCTTGCTGATACAGCGCAGAAGGGTGGTTTTTCCGGCACCGTTGGCACCCAGGAGGGCCACTCGTTGCCCTCGGGTAATGTCGAATTCCAGCCGGTCCAGGATGGAATGACGGCCGTATTGCAAGGTCAGATCATGAACAGTCAGTTGAAATTCCAAGTAGATCACTCCGTCAGATTGAAATAACGCAATTTCTTGCGTTTCCGCAACAGATAAATAAACAATGGTGCACCCAGGAGGGCGGTGATGATACCGACCGGCAGTTCACGCGGCATGATGATCGTCCGGGCCAACGCATCGGTGACGATGAGCAGTATTGCGCCAAGAAGAGCAGAGGCGGGCAGAAGATGGCGATGGTCCGGTCCGATCAGCAGGCGGATGAAATGGGGCACCACCAATCCCACGAAACCGATGATACCGCTGGTGGCGACTGCGGCTGCCACCAACAAGGAAGAACCTGCCAGCAGGATCATCTTTACTTTTTCTATGTCGATGCCCAGGTGATGAGCAGTTTCTTCTCCAAAGAGCATGGCATTCAGCTCGCGATGGTAAAAATAGATGCAGGCAAATCCCAGCAGGGCGTAGGGCAGCATGATTTTTATTTTCAACCAGGTGGCCCCCCCGAGGCCGCCCATGATCCAGAATACTACCTGATGTATCTTGTCGTCAGCAAAATAGGTGAGCAGGGAGACCAGCGCCGAAAGGAAGGCACTGATGGCGATGCCTGCCAGCAAAAGCGGCATCACCGGCACCTTGTCACCTACCTTTGCCATCCGGTAAACCAGGATCAAGGTTAACATGCCGCCGGCGAAGGCAAACAGGGGTACGGCACCGATGCCTCCCCAGGCTGCCGGCAGGCCGATCAGCATGGCGGCGACGGCTCCGAGGGCTGCACCGGAGGAGACCCCGATCACGTAGGAGTCGGCCATGGGATTGCGGAAAAGACCCTGGAATGCAGCTCCCGCCGTGGCCAGGGAGGCGCCTACCAGGCCGGCAAGTATTACCCGGGGCATCCTCAACTGGAGCAGGATGTCCTTTCTCACCGGATCGATATTCATCCGACCCGGCAGGCCCAACAGCTCCAGAAGAATGCCCCCGGCCTCCCGCAGATTGAATGAAACCGCCCCGATGCTTATGGCTACCGCGGCAGCAAGAAACAATGCCAGGAACAAAGCCGGATATATCAGTGCTCTCGATCTGTTTTTTTGCCGCCCGGTTTCCAGAATGTTCATTTCATGGTCCTTTCCCTGTGCTTACCGGCTGTCAAACAGTTCCGGATAGAAGAGGGCTGCCGCTTCCTGAACGGCCTGACCCATCCGCGGCCCGGGACGGTTGAAAAGATCGGAGTCCACGCCGAAGATCCGTTTTTCTTTCAGCGCGCTTATTTCCACCCAGCCCGGGCGGGCGTAAAATTGTTCGCTCACCATTTCTGCCGTGCCGTGATCATCGGGGTAGAGAATCACCCGGGGATTTCTTGCGGCCACCGCCTCCGGGCTCACGGTAGGATAATTGTCGTTGATATCGGCAAAGATGTTTTTACCTCCAGCTGCGGTCATCACTTCGTGAATAAAGGAATGGTTGCCGATGCTCATCAGAGGATCGAAGTAGAGCTCATAATAAACAGGGATTTTTTCATCCTCGGCCAGGGCTGCAAGTTTTTTCTCCACGCCGTCGATCTGTTTCCTGATTTCTGAAACAACTTTTTTAGCCCTGTTCTCCGCCCCGGCAGCGGTACCCACGGTGTGAATGGTCTCGTATACCTGTTCCATGGATTGCGGTTCCAGAACAAGAACGGGGATATCTCTTTCTTCCAGCCGGGCCACCGTTTCCTGATGCAGACTGCCGGCCAGGACCAGATCCGGTTCCAGGGTGAGGATCACTTCTATGCTGGGATCGGCAAAGCCGCCCACCGATTCTTTACTGGAAGCTTCGGGGGGATAATTGCAGTAATCTGTAACCCCGATCACTTTATCTTCCAATCCCAGAGCAAACAGTACTTCGGTATTGCTGGGCACGAGGGAAATAATCTTTTCCACTGTACCGGCAATGGTTACTTCTCGTTTCATCAGATCTACCAGGGTGACCTCACCACCAGGGGACTCATCATCGGACCCTTCCTGTGCACAGCCAGCCGGAATGACGGCCATCAACAGGAATGCACACAGCAACAGCAAACACATCTTCAGGCAATACTTGTTCACCACACATACCTCCCATTATTGTTTTATAGTTGGGCATAAAAAATGCCCGGCCTTCGGTCGCAGAAAGCTGGACGGGAGCATTAAAAATTGCCACGGGCAGAACACGCGGCTTCTCAGACGCTCTACCCTTTCACCCGAAGGGACTGCGTTTCTTCAGGCAGGTTTCCTGACTTGTGTTCATCGCCAACCCTTTTCCTTCCCGGCTCGTAAGCCAGTGGCTCTACAAGGGTGCTCCCACTAACAGTGGCGGGACCGTGCCGGATTTTAACCGGCTTCCCTATTAAGTCTGATGACACCTGAAGAGAAGACATCATTGATTTTACTTTCATAGAACAATCTACTGCAATGCTCGCATTTTGTCAAGACTGCGAATTTGAATTTTTCAACAATATCAGAAAGAAACGACAATAAAGCGGTGAAAAGGCCATGATCTATTGACAATGGCGGCCTTGCGGGGGTATCTTAAAGATAAGATATTCGCTGTGCCCTGGAAGTTGGGTTTTCAATCCCACGCGGAGCCGCCGCTGTAAAGGTCGAGCCTGTTTCAAGATGCCACTGAGGGAATTTCCCATGGGAAGGCGAAACGAGGCCATGACACCCGAGCCAGAATACGGGGCAGCGGATCGATCATCGGGCTGACGGAACTTTGGCCGGTATGATGGACGCAAAGCATGTTTCTGCTTTTTTACCCTTTCCGTCAGGCGGAAAGGGTTTTTTACTGGAGGAAACGAACAGATGATAATGGATAGGGGAGTGTGTCCATGAGACTGCTACGTTCCATCGCGCTGAGTTTCTCCATGTTCTCATCTCTTCCGATGCCCGGAATAGATTGGACCAGGGAAAATATGCGCTATGCAATTTGCGCGCTTCCACTGGTGGGGGGCTTTATCGGGCTCTGTTTATGGCTCTGGGCATGGCTGACCGAGATACTTGGCTGCGCTTCTTTTCTTCAAGCGGCCGGGTTTACCCTGTTGCCGATTGTGATTACCGGCGGCATCCACCTGGATGGATTTGGTGACACGATTGATGCCCTGGGCAGCCGTGCCGGACCGGCGCGCAAGCGGGAAATATTGAAAGACCCGCGTGCCGGTACCTTTGCCGTGATCGGCATAGCATCATACCTGTTGTTGTATTTTGCTCTATGCACGGAGTTGCAGCCCGGTACGAACACACTTTTGCTTCTGGGGCTGATGCATGTCCTGAGCCGGATCTGGTGTGCTCTGGCTGTGGTTTGTTTTCCGACAGGTGTTGGGGAAGGGCTGCTGAAAACATTGAAGGATCCGTTGGACAGAAAATGGTCCACGATAGTTCTTTCCGGGTTATTTCTCCTCTGCCTTGCAGCGATGGTGTTTGTTGATCGGGCAGCCGGTGCGGCCATGCAGGTTGTGGCGCTCGGTTGTGCGCTGTTCATGTTGGTGATGTCGCGGCGGCAGTTTGGCGGTATGAGCGGGGATCTGGCAGGATACCTTCTGCAACTGAGTGAACTGTCCATGCTGGCGGCACTGATATTGATCGGGAAGGTGGTCTGATAGACAATGGTTGATTTCAAAGCAAATCTCTCCGGAGACGATCGGGTTTTGGAAGTGGTACTTCTGCGGCATGGGGAGACGGCGGGTAATCTTGCCGGCCGTTATGTTGGACGTACCGATGAACCTCTCCATGAGGAGGCCCGCCGCTGTCTGCGCGAAGCGGGTAAATTCACAGGGGCATCCAATATACTGGTCAGTCCTCTACAGCGAGCCGGGGAGACGGCCCGCCTTCTCTTTCCGGGAGTTGAACTGGAAGTTTGTCAGGACCTGCGGGAGATGGATTTTGGGGATTTTGAAGGCAGAACGGCAGAAGAACTGGACGATGATCCCGCCTATGAAGAATGGGTGGAAGGAGGTTGCACCGGGCCATGCCCCGGCGGTGAAGGCCTCGAACAGTTTTCGGAACGCACCTGTGCTGCTTTCGATCTGGCGGTACGGCAGAGTGTCTCTCGCAAGGAGGGGCACATGATCGTGGTTACCCACGGCGGGAGCATCATGGCCATCATGAACCGTTATGCCCGTCCGCGGCGCCCGTGCTTCTCCTGGTATGTGAAAAATTGCTGCGGTTACCGTATCCGGCTGGATGGAAGAAGATGGGCCACGGATCCTTCATTTCTGGAATACGCCAGATGGGAGTTGTTTAACCGGTGATATCCCTCTGCGCCTTGCTGATCGGTTTTGCCCTTGATCTTCTCTTCGGTGACCCGCCACGGTGTCCGCATATCGTCGTGGGGATGGGGAAGATGATCTCTTTGGTGGAACAGGGTCTGCGCGGGATCTTTCCCCCAACGGCAAGAGGGGAACTCCATGGTGGTACGATTATGGCCGTTCTGCTACCCCTGTTCTGGGGTGGTCTGGCCTGGGCTTTACTGTTCTGTTGTGAGCTGGTCCATCCCCTGGCGCGCCTGCCGCTGGAAAGTTTTGTTTGCTGGCAATGCCTCTCCTTGCGTTCCTTGAGAGAAGCTGCCCTGAAAGTATCTGCCGCCCTGAAACGGGATGATCTTCCGGAGGCGCGCCTGGCTTTGAGTCGGATCGTGGGCCGTGACACTTCCATGCTGGATGAAACCGGTGTGGTCCGCGCTGCGGTGGAGAGCGTGGCCGAAAATACCGGCGATGGGGTAATTGCGCCGCTCCTCTTCCTTCTTGTCGGCGGGGCGCCTTTCGGTGTTTTTTACAAGGCAATCAACACCATGGACAGCATGGTCGGTTACAGGAACAGTCGTTATCTTCATTTTGGACGGGCTGCCGCCATCCTGGACGATATGGTCAACTTTATCCCATCGCGCATGGCGGGGCTGCTGGCTGTCCCGGTAGCTTCTTTGTTCAAGCTGAATGGCCGGAATGCCTGGCGTGTATTTTGCCGGGACCGCTTCAACCATAGCAGCCCCAATTCGGGGCAGACGGAAGCCGCTTTTGCGGGGGCATTGCGAATACAGCTCGGTGGTGATGCCGTTTACTTCGGAGAAACAGTTTCCGGCCCCACGTTGGGAGATGATGACCGTTTACCCGAAGCGGATGATATCGAGCTGGCCAACCGGTTGCTTCACGGGGTGTCTTTCGTCTGCCTGCTGCTGGGGCTGGTTATCAAGGGGGTGATTGTATGCCGTTGATCCATGGTGGGGATGTGGAGGGGTACCGGCAGGAATACGGTCGGTTACCGTTGGATTTCTCGGCAAATACCAACCCGCTGGGGGTGCCTGCAGGAGTGGAGAAAGCCATCGGCGAGGCGGCTGCAACCGCGGATGGATACCCGGACCCGCTTTGCCGGAAATTGGGCGCCGCCATCGCCCGCAGCGCGGGTACATTGCCGCAGCGGGTGTTGTGCGGTAACGGAGCCGCGGATCTGATTCACCGGCTGGCCCTGGCCCGGAAACCCGAACGAGCCCTTCTACCCGTACCTTCATTCGCGGAATACGAGCTGGCCCTGCGGGCGGTCCGATGTGAGGTTGTTGCTTACCCTCTCGGGGAGGAGGACGGTTTCTCCCTGACGGAAGATATCCTTTCAGCCATTCCCGGGCCGGGTATCGAGATTCTGTTTCTCTGCAACCCCCACAATCCGACCGGGCTAACCATCGACCACTCCCTGTTGCAGCGCATCCTGGAAAGATGTGAAAGCAACGGGATCCTGCTGGTAGTCGATGAATGCTTCAACGGGTTCCTGGATGAACCGGAAAAGAACACCCTCAGGCGCTTTCTGTCCGAATACGAGCATCTTCTGGTCATCGATGCTTTCACCAAACTCTACGGAATGGCCGGGGTACGCCTGGGCTACTGTCTCTCCGGCAACGAAACGCTCCTTGATGGGATGCGCCGTGCCGGACAGCCCTGGGCGGTTTCTTCACTGGCCCAGGCAGCCGGTATTGCTGCCTTGCAGGAACATGATTATTTACGGAAATCGCGAGCCCTTATCCGGAAAGAAAGAAAATTTCTGATCGACCGACTGCAGGAATTGGAGATAAAAACGTTTGCGGGTGAGGCCAACTTTATTTTTTTCCATACGCGGATTCCCGATCTGGCCGGAAGGATGCGCGAGGCGGGGATTCTGATACGGGATTGCTCCAATTATACCGGGCTTGGTGAGGGCTACTATCGTATCGCTGTCAGTACACACGAGTGGAATCTGCGGCTGATCGAAACGATTTCAACGCTGGCCGGGAAAAAATGATGGGTCGGAGGTATGAACGTATCACTGGCTGCAACCGGTCATGGAAGCGGGTTTTCCGTGGAAAAGCCACGGTGGGGGGATCTGTATGGCCATGCCGATCATGATTCAGGGGACGATGTCCAGCGCCGGGAAAAGTTTCGTCTGTACCGGGCTATGCCGGATATTCAAGCAAGACGGATTCCGGGTGGCTCCGTTCAAAAGCCAGAACATGGGGTCGGAGAGTTTCATCACGGACGAGGGGTTGAAGATGGGGCGGGCCCAGGCCATGCAGGCCCTGGCTGCCGGCATCAAGCCTTCCGTATCGATGAATCCGATCCTGCTTGAACCCGTGAACGATACAGACAGCCGGGTAGTCGTGCGGGGCAGGTCGAAGGGAATGATGGGTGCCGCCGACTACTTCGGCTACAGGCGGCAGCTTCGTTCCGTGGTGATGGAATCATATCAAGGCCTGGCGTCGCAATACGAGGTCATCGTGATCGAGGGGGCCGGTAGCCCTGCAGAGATCAATCTCCAGGATGATGATATTGTCAATATGGGGATGGCCGAGATGGCCGACGCGCCGGTGTTGCTGGTGGGCGATATCGATCGGGGCGGCGTTTTTGCCGCCATCTACGGTACCATGTCCCTGCTTGAAGAGAGCCAGCGCCGACGGATCAAGGGGATCATCATCAACAAATTCCGTGGAGATGTCGAGATACTCCGTCCCGGCCTGACCATGCTCGAGGATATGACCGGCCTGCCGGTACTCGGTGTGGTTCCGTACCTGCATGGGGGGCATGATGACGATGATGGAGAAAGCTTTCTGCCCGGGGGACGGAAACAGTGCCGGCAGAAAGGAGAGTCGCTGATACCGGAGCGGCCTGGCGATTTCCCGTACGATGTCCTGGCTTCCGCCTTGAGGGAGAACCTGGCGATGGACAGGATATACAGAATCGTTGGCTGCGGGAAATAGCATATATACGATGCAGAAACATGATCCGGCGGAAAGATATTTCCGGTGGTTTCCCTTTTTCTGCCGGACTCTTGCATGATGCCGGGTGGTGGTTTAAAATAAAAACAGTTGAAAACCATTTGGCGGCAGGTGCCCGCAAGGGAGAATAGGGAATCAGGTGCAAATCCTCGAGCGGTCCCGCCACTGTAACCGGGAACAATCCTGCATGTAACCACCGGATCGGCTTACCGGTCCGGGAAGGCGCGGGGGAGGATGAACCGGGAGCCAGGAGACCTGCCTGTTGCCAGCAGCTTGAGGGATGATGGAAAAGTCCCCGGCCCGCAATCGGGTTGGGGGCTTTTTTTGAATGAACGGGGACAATGGAGGGATGAAAATGCTGTTGAAAAAAACTGTGGCATCGATCGGGGCACTTGATGCCAGGGCCATGGAAGAGGCACGTGATCACCAGAAGAATCTGATCAAGCCCAGCGGGGGGCTGGGGATGCTTGAGGATGTGGCGATCAAGATCGCGGGGATTACCGGAAAGTTGAAACCTGATCTGGAAAAGAAAGCCGTGATCATCTGTGCCGGTGATCATGGAGTGGTGGCAAGGAAGGTCAGTGCGGCCGATCAGGAGGTAACCGGGCAGATGGTGCGGGGGTTTCTTGATGGGGGGGCGGCGATCAATGTTCTGGGCAGGCATGCCGGGGCAAGGGTGACCTGTGTGGATATGGGGATGATCGGGGTGGTTGATGATCCTCGCTTGAAGTCTTACCGGTTGGGCCCTGGCACGGATGATATCGCCTCGGGACCGGCCATGAGCAGGAAGCAGGCCCGGGCTGCAGTGGAAGCCGGCATCGAGGTGGCGTCCATGGAGATCGGGGAGGGGGTGCAGCTGCTGGCCACCGGGGACATGGGCATCGGCAACACCACTCCCAGCGCTGCAATATTGGCGGCCTTCACCGGTTTTCCCGTCTCCCTGATCATCGGAAAAGGAACCGGGGTTGATCGGGAAACCATGTTGCGCAAGAAAGAGGTTGTTGAAAAGGCCCTGGGATTGAACAAACCTGATCCCCGGGATGGGCTCGATGTTCTGGCCAAGGTCGGGGGTTTTGAAATCGGTGCCATTGCCGGGGTGATCCTCGCTGCTGCTGCTGCACGGGTACCCGTGGTTGTAGATGGTTTCATCTCCGGGGCGGGGGCGATGATTGCCCGGGCACTGGCTCCCGATGCTGTTGATTTCATGCTGGCCTCGCATCTTTCGGAGGAAGCGGGGCACAAGGTCATGTTGACCTGGCTGGGGATCAGCCCCTTGTTGCAGATGAACATGCGCCTGGGGGAAGGTACCGGCGCGGCACTTTCTTTTACCCTGATCGACGCTGCTTTGAAGATTGTAAGGGAGATGGCTACCTTTGATCAGGCCGGTGTTTCCGATGCTGGCCTTCGCTAACAGGAGCGGGATTTATCTGTTTTCATGGCCCATGACATGGCGGGTACAGCAATGGGAACGGGGTACCGCGGTCTTTTTCAAGCCTGCCGGAGATAGCGGCCATCGCCGCGTGGCCGATCATTGACTTGCTGTTGAATAGTAGTTAAAATTGATAGTGAGGAGCTTCACGATTCAAGGTATTATCTCCAGATTGGAGGTCGATCAATTATGTCCCCGTTGTTTTGGTTATGGAAAGCATGGTGCCGTGTCTTTCAATTTGTTTTTTACAATTCGGCAAGGTTGTTGAATTGGCGCGAACCGGAATTGTTGATAGGGCCGGGCAGTATCCTCAATTTGCCGAAAGTGATCAGGGAAACAGGACTGGACAACGTGATGGTCGTGACAGACAGGGGGCTTATGGACTTGCACCTCCCGGACAGATTTCTATCTGCCCTCGGGCAAGAAGGAATCAAGTATACTTTATTCGATGGCGTGGAGGCCAACCCTTCCATCGATAATATCGAGGCAGCAAGAAAACTCTATGTTGAGTCCGGCTGCCAGGGGTTGGTTGCCTTCGGCGGCGGGTCACCCATGGATACAGCCAAGGTCGTGGGGGCCCGTATTGTCAGGCCCAGGAAAAGCGTGGAGAAGATGGGCGGTTTTCTCAAGGTCCGCCGCAAGTTGCCGCCCCTTTTTGCGGTTCCTACAACGGCGGGGACGGGTTCGGAGGCTACCATTGCCGCCGTCGTCACTGACCGTAAGGAAAAACACAAATATGCTGTCAACGATATGAATCTGATCCCCCTGTATGCCGTACTTGATCCCGAGCTCACGGTGGGGTTGCCGCCGCCGATCACGGCGGCCACGGCCATGGATGCCATGACTCATGCTGTGGAATCATATATTGCATGGGGGGGGAGCAGGGTGTCCCGTGACAGAGCCGAGGATGCCGTAAGGCTTATCGTGGCCAATGCCGAAAATGCCTATCGAGACGGTTCAGATCTTTATGCTCGCCAGAATATGCTTCTGGCATCGTACTATGCCGGTTTTGCCTTTACCCGTACCGGACTGACCTATGTGCATTGCATTGCCCATACTCTCGGGGGCCTCTATGATGTCCCTCATGGGCTGGCCAACGCCGTCATCCTTCCCTATGTGCTGGAGTACAATGGAAGCCATATTCATCGCCAGCTGGCCCGCCTGGCCGATGTGGCCGGACTGGATGTAGATGGTAAAAGTCAGGCTGAACAGGCCGGGGCATTTATCGAGGAGATCAGGCGGCTCAATCGTTCCATGAATATTCCGGAAAAGTTTGATATGATCCGCCGCGAGGATATTCCGCAGATGGTCATCTGGGCGCTTGAAGAGGGAAACCCCTGGTATCCGGTACCCAGGATCTTCGATGAAAAGGATGTGGCTACCCTGATTGGCCGGATCATGTCCTGAGGTGAAGGCCTTCTGCCTGCAGGAGTGGTAAAAAAAAGAGACATCATGCGGGATGATGTCTCTTTCAATTGATGGCTGTAGCCCGGGCTGCAGGGAGGCCGGCGAAAATGGCCTCCCCGTTATGGAGCGGGCCGCCTTTTTGAAATTCACTCCTAGGCGAAGATAGACTGCAGCTTCATGGCCAGTTGCATATCACCCTGGACTTTCAGTTTGCCGGCCATGAAAGCGGAGATGGCGCTGATTTGTCCGGAAGTCAACTGGGTGAATAAATCGGAAGACATGGTTATGGTCGCATTGGGTTTTTCATGTTCTTTTTCCAATACCTCGGCTTTTTCATTGACCAGCTTTATGAAAAAGGTATTGGGATTTTCACCGGTGATTTCAAATTTAAAAATAGGTTCCGATCCGGAAGTCATATTTTTCCCCCCCTGTTCATCTTGTTAATTTGCAGATAGCATTGCTTGTAAGCTATTTTCAAAATGTGGGCCGTTGTTTTTCTTCACCCCCCCGGAAAAAATGTTTGGGGTTTCCCGTGGCTATTGCTGTGCGGATTTATCCCCAATTCCGCGTTTGGCCAGCTCTTCTTCGATCAGTATGCGTTTCAACACTTTGCCAACCAGACTCTTGGGAAGTTCGGGTCTGATTTCCACGCTACGCGGCACTTTGTATCTGGCCAGTTGTTGCCTGCAGTAGTCGAGAACTTCCTCTTCAGTCATGGTTTCGCCCTCTTTCAGAGCGATAAAAGCTTTGGAAATCTCGCCCCTGTAATCATCCGGCAAGCCTACCAGTGCGGCCTCCAGAATCTTGTCGTGAGCATAAAGTACTTCCTCCACCTCGCGCGGATAGATATTGTAGCCGCCGGATATAATCATCTCTTTCTGGCGGTCAACAATGTAGAAAAAACCGTCCTCGTCCATCCTGGCAAGATCACCGGTCAGGAGCCAACCATCACGTAATACTTTCGCCGTTTCTTCCGGTTTGTTCAGGTATCCGGGCATCACCTGGGGACCTCTTACCGCCATCTGGCCGATTTCGCCTATCTCCATATCTATGTCCGGGTTGTTCATGTCCACGATCTTTGCCTCGGTGCATGGCCCGGGGATACCGATGCTGCCCAGTTTGTTCAATCCATAAATAGGATTGGCATGAGTCACCGGTGCGGCTTCAGTGAGACCATAACCTTCCAGCATGCGACATCCTGTCAGTTCCTCGAACTTTTTCTGCACTTCCTGGGGAAGTGAGGCGGCACCACTGACACATATGCGCAGGGAAGACAGATCATATTTTTTCAGATCGGGGTGGTTGATCATGGCCACGTACATGGTGGGAACGCCGGGGAAGAGGGTCGGCTTGTACCGGTGGATCATCCTGAGCAACATCTTGACATCGAAATCCGGAATAAGCAGCATCGTGCCGCAGTAAATCAGGGATAGATTCAGGCAGCCGCTCAAGCCGTAGCTGTGGAAGAAGGGAAGAAGCGCTACCCCAATCTCCTCGGCTTCCTTTGCATCTGGCATCCAGCTGAAAATGCCGAATGGATTTGAGACCAGGTTTCTGTGGGTCAGGATGGCCCCCTTGGGGAGGCCGGTAGTTCCGCCGGTGTACATGATGCAAGCCGGAAAATCGGGCTCTACCTTGACAAAGGGTACGGGTGAAGTGGAATACTTTTTCATGAGGTCAGCCAGTTGGTAGTCGCCGGACTCAACCTTTACCCGGTCGCCGCCTTTTTTTTCCATGACCAGGGTGTAGAGCGGCCTCAGCCATCCGGGAAGATATTCCTTGATATTGGTGGATATTATTGTCCGCAACTTGGTTTTCTTCTTTATGTTGCGGACCTGCGGATAGAATCTGCTCAATGTGATCATCAACTCTGCTTCGCAGTCGTTGAGCTGATATTCCATCTCCCTTTCTGTATAAAGAGGGTTGAAGGGGATCACGGTACAACCGGTTTGCAGTGCACCCAGGTAACAGAGGACGAACTGCGGACTGTTGGGCAAATTCAAAGCCACGCGTGAGCCCTTTTTCAGACCAAAACCGGCCAGAACAGCGGCAAAATTGTCGGCCAGGGCACTTACTTCCCGGTAGGTGAAAGTCCTTCTTACAAATACGAGGTGCGGATGGCGAGGGTATCTTTCTACAGTTTCCTTGAACAGTTCCTGCAAGCTTTTTTCTGGAATGTTTGCACAGTAGGGGACCCCGGGATCATAATGCTTGAGCCATATTCGTTCCATGCTAACAGCTCCTTTTCCCGAAATCTGAAGATTCATACTATTTAGTATATTCAAGATTATCATACTAATTCCTTCCAGGTCAACTGTTTTTAGCAAAATTTACATAAATTGGTGCAGCTTTGTGTAAAAATGTTTCCGGCTATTATCCCCCGGGTGATGCAATTTGCCTGCAACAGCGTTGGTGTAAATTTACTTTAGGACTTTGGAGGAAATCTTTTATAAAAAGCGGAAGAGGAACCTCGTAGTATCAGCTTTACCAAATATTCCCCGAAGGGAGAGGTTCCTCTGATGGATATAATTCA